>JAAYOE010000097.1 GCA_012520455.1 Tissierellia bacterium | reverse complement strand
ATAGAGAAGTAAAAAAGGGGGGTATAGGATGATAGGGAAAAAGATAAGGAGCATCAGAAAGAGCAAGAATATGACAATTGTTGAACTGGCTGAGAAAATCAACGTAACTTCAGGATATATATCACAGATTGAGAGAGATTTAATTTCTCCTTCCTTAGCGGTTTTAAAAAGATTGTCCCAGGCGCTGGAGGTACCTATTTCGGTATTGTTTTTAGAGGAATCATCAAATGATGTTGTAACAATACCTCGAGATGAAAGAACTAAACTTAAATTGAGCAATATTAATGTAGAATTGGAATTTATAACTCCAATAATGAAAAATGATGAAAAAAAACCGGAGTTTGAAGCCTTTATTTTCAAGCTCAACCCTAATTCCTGGATAAGCAACCACAGCATCACGCATGGTTCCAAGGAATACATCTATGTTATACAGGGTGAAATAGAATGCCATGCAGGAGGGAAAGTATACTCGGTTTCAAGGGGTGACAGCATTTTTATTCCTGAGAACAGCAATCACTTGTTCTATAACGGGAATTCCGATACCTCGGAAGTACTGTGCATCATATCGCCTTCAATCCACTAAATAAGGCTTGACAAAACCAATATCTTATTATATCATCCAAATATGCAATGATGGAAAGAAGTAAACAAGAGAATTATTTCAGAGAGCCGGCGGTTGGTGGGAGGCGGCATAATGATTGTTGAATCCGTTCCGGAGCATCTGGGGGTAAAAAACTCAGACGTTGAAGGCGTTAACTTCTAAAAGTGATTATGCTTTCCGGCATAGTAATTAGGGTGGCACCGCGAGTATCTCTCGTCTCTAAAAGAGGCGGGAGTTTTTATATATGGAGGTTAAAATGTTAGATATCAAGAGAATCAGAAACAATCCCAAAGAGGTGGAAGAACTTTTAAAAAGGAGAAATCCGGACCTTAGCCTGGATAAGGTTCTTGAATTAGACCGGGCAAGGAGAGAAAAGCTTGTTGAAGTTGAAAATATGAAGGCAAAACAAAACAAGGCATCCAAGCAGGTTCCTCTCCTTAAAAAGGAAGGAAAAGATGTGACGGCAATTCTTCAGGAAATGAAAGAACTATCAGAAAAAGTAAAGATTTTGGACGGCCAGGTAAAAGAAATCGATGAAAAAATCGAAGTAGAGCTCTTGAATATTCCAAACACCCCAAATCCCCACATAACCATCGGTGCTTCAGATGAAGACAACAAGGAAATAAGAAGATGGGGGGAGCCAAGAAAGTTTGATTTTGAATTAAAGGCCCATTGGGATCTGGGAGTAGACTTGAATATCCTTGATTTTGAAAGGGCTACAAAAATTACTGGAACCCGTTTCTCAATGTTTAAGGGACCGGGAGCTAAGCTGGAAAGGGCACTTATAGCCTACATGCTTGACAAGCATACTTCGGAACACGGGTTTACGGAAATATCTCCTCCCTTTATGGTTAACAGGGATAGTATGATTGGAACAGGACAGCTGCCAAAATTTGAAGAGGATATGTTTAAACTGAATCAAAGAGATTATTATCTGATTCCGACAGCCGAAGTACCCGTAACCAATATTTACCGCAATGAAGTATTGGATGAAAAGGACCTTCCCATGTACATGACTGCTTACACACCCTGCTTCAGGGCGGAAGCAGGTTCGGCCGGAAGAGATACCAGGGGTTTGATAAGAAACCATCAGTTTGACAAAGTTGAAATGGTTATGTATGCAAAACCTGAAGATTCCTATGCCCAGCTCGAAAAACTTACTAATTTTGCAGAAGCAATATTAAAGGGTTTGAATCTTCCATACAGGGTTGTAGAGCTCTGCACCGGAGACATCGGTTTCAGTTCTGCAAAGACCTATGACTTGGAGGTATGGATGCCGAGCTACAACAGGTATGTGGAAATCTCTTCATGCTCAAACTTTGAAGACTTCCAGGCCAGAAGGGCCAATATCAAATACAGACCTGAAGGAAAAGGCAGGTTAGAGTACATTCATACACTGAACGGTTCAGGATTGGCAGTGGGAAGAACATTTGCTGCAATTCTTGAAAACTATCAGAACGAAGATGGGTCCGTCACAATTCCGGAAGCCTTAAAGCCCTATATGGGAGGAATGGAAAAAATAACATTATAAGACATGCACGGGTAAACCCGTGCATCCCTTGATGCATGTAGAAAAATGAAATAATTTGTAGAAATATAATGCCGGCCTAGGCCGGTTTTTTTTATTGCAAATAGATAAAGATTATTTTATAATGATATCACTTACAATTTGGAGATGGCGATGAAGGATATTGAACTGGCAAAGAAATTATTGGATAATGAAGAAAAGGCAATTGTGATTGTCAAGGACGGAAAGGTGATTTTTTCAAGCGAGGGCAAGGGAATTAAACCCATATACACTGCCCTAAAGGAATTTAAGGACCGGCTTCAGGGCTCAAGCGTGGCGGATAAGGTTATCGGCAGGGCAGCAGCTATGATCTGCCAACACGCAGGTATCAAGGAATTAAGCACTAAGCTTATTTCAGGAAAAGCCATAGAGTTTTTAAACAATACTTCTATAGTATATGAATATGAAAAATTGGTTCCATACATAAAAAACCGCGACCTGTCGGGAATGTGTCCCATAGAAAGCTTATCCCTGGAAGCAGACAGCGTTGATGAGCTTCTTACAAAGATATCGGAATTTTTAGGACCGGGAAATTAAGTGTAATCTGCCCGGAAAGATGAGGAGTGGGCTTATGACTATAGCAATATTGTATGAATCGGAAGAATGGTCGAATATTTATTTAAGAGATTACATCAGGGATAAGGGTTGTGAAGTAATGTTTGTTAACTTTGAGAAAGCTGTATTAAATGCGGCTTTTTTTGATTCGGCAGCCTTGCTTGTCAACAGGATTTTTCCCAGCTCATATTTCAGAGGACACTTGAAAACTTATTTTAAGGGTATCGACTTTTTGAGAGAAATAAATAAAAAAGGAATTCCCATGATTAATTCTTTTGAAGCTTTAATGTATGACTTTGATAAGCGGCTGGTTTGTAATACCCTCCGTGATAACAAAATAAACACTCCTGAAATTTACTGCACAACTAAGGATTTTTCTCTGGATAAAATTAAATTTCCATGCATTGTAAAGCCAAACAGCGGCGGCAGGTCCAGGTGCACGGCAAAGGTTGAAAATCCCGATGAATTATTGGAATTCTTGAAAACCTTGCCCCCCATTGAATTTATTTTTCAGGAATATATCAAATCCATAGACAATTATACACTGAGGATTGAAGCAATCAACGGGGAAGTATTTTCCGCCGTTAAAAGAAGCATGGATGAAAACGGTATTTCGTCCTATCACAGGGGGGCTGTTTACGAAAAAGATTTTAAATTGGACAAACATATTGAAGACCTGGTGATAGACACCTTAGACATCTTAAATATCAGAATGGGGGGTATTGACTTAATCATTAGTAACCGGGGGCCCAATATCGTCGATGTGAACGCCACATCCAACTTCTCCAAGGAATTTGTTGACTTTCTGCAAAAAAACCCTCTGAATAAGATGGGTGATTTAATAATTAATGAATACTTCAAAATAACGAAATCCGTAAGCTGATGGAGGATGAAATGGCAATAAAGGAAGAAATTTTTTATGATTCGGCTGATGGAAAAACAAAGATTCATGCCTTTATATGGAGACCTGAAATCGAAATAAAGGGTCTTCTTCAAATTGCCCACGGTATGCTTGAACATATTGACAGGTATGATAATTTTGCCTCATTTATGGCTTCAAAAGGTATTTTAGTAGCAGGTAACGACCATCTGGGCCATGGCCTATCCCTTCTTAGCCAAGAGGACCGGGGTTATTTCGGCCAAGGTGACGGAAACAAAACCCTGATAGAGGATATGCGTAAATTAAGAGATATATTGAAGGAAGAATACCAGGACCTGCCATTTTTTTTATTGGGCCACAGCATGGGCTCATTTCTTGTAAGGCAGTATATTTCATTATATGATGACTTGGAAGGAGCCCTGATTGTAGGAACCGGACACAAACCATTCATAGCCGTAAAGTCGGGCTTAATAATGTGTAAGTTAATGGCAGCATTTAAAGGGTGGAGATACAGGAGCAGGTTTATAAATAAGCTGACAATCGGAGGCAACAACAAATATTTTAAGCCTGCCAGAACTAAGTCTGATTGGCTGACTAAGGATGAAAAGATTGTAGACGCCTATATAAAGGATGAGAGAATTGATTTTATCTTTACCCTTAATGCTTTTTATTACATGTTTAAAGGTATGCTGTATTTGTATGACAAGGACTACATGGACAAAATACCAAGAAACCTGCCCATGATATTTTTATCGGGAGACAAGGACCCTGTAGGAAATTTTGGCAGGGATGTAAGAAGACTCTATGACCTTCATAAAATAAAAATGACTGATGTTACATGCAAGCTTTACAAGGACGACAGGCATGAAATCCTGAATGAATCGGATAAAGAAACCATCTACCGGGATATTTTGATGTGGATAAGGGAGAGAATTTGAAAATACGACATATTACCAAATAATTCTACAAATTTTTTAATTTGGTAATGCATTTATTTGTAAAATATTATATAATTATAGCATAATGGTTTGGAGGCTTTTATGAAGAAAATCAGAAAAACACTTTCCCTGTGTTTATTAATCATTGTGCTAACAAATACTGTCGTATTTGCAAATATAAACATAAATGACAACATCAAGGGTGCCTTGCTGGGTGATTTGGAAACAGGCCAGGTACTTTATGAATACAATATTAACCAGCAGCTGGCAATCGCCAGCATTTCAAAGCTGATGACCTATACCGTCATGATGGACAAGGTTTCCCAAGGTGAGATATCTCTTGATGATGATGTAGTAATAAGCGGCCATGCAGCTGCTACCGAAGGCAGCAATTTTGGACTTCTGTCCGGTGAAACAATTAAGCTTAGAACCTTGGTAAACGGAATGCTAATTACCTCAGGAAATGATTGTGCAACTGCAATAGCAGAACATGTGGGAAAAACCCAGGATAATTTTGTTTCTATGATGAATGCCAAAGCATCAGAGCTGGGTCTTTTATCTGCAAGCTTTATCAATCCTCACGGCCTGCCTATAAATGATGAGGAAACTGGACAGAACTATATGTCTGTTTCTGATTTGTTCAAGATGGTCAGGTATGTACTGAATACCTATCCCGAAATATTAGAAATCACAAAGCAGCCTGAGCTGATTATTGTTGAAAGGAATTTCCGCAGGGCCGCAACCAACCCTATACTTGGAGTGGTTGAAGGGGCTGACGGTCTGAAGACGGGATATACCGACAAGGCCGGAATTTGTTTGGTTTCAACAATGCCGGTTAAAGGGGAAAACAAAGATTTCAGGCTCATCGGGATAATATTGGGGGCCCAAACCCATGAAGACAGGCTGAATAAGACAATCGAGCTCTTGAACTACGGGAAGGATAGCTTTATTAAATTAAAGCTGACCGATGTATCGGAACCTGTTGACAAGGTTTATATATCCAATTCCAAAAATGAAAAGGTGAATGTTTATCCCGCATCAGACCTGACCAGGGTGATAAAAACGGAAGATGTGGTAACAACAAAGATTAGCTACAAGGAAACTGTCAAAGCTCCCCTGGCAGAGGGGGATGTAATAGGAACCATAAGTGTTTTTGTCAATGGACAAGAGATTGAAAAGGTTGATGCAAGAGTCGGCGAAAATATAGAAAAGGCTAATATTTTAGTCAGGATAGGAAGATTTTTTAAAAACTTATTTAATTAAAAAATGCCTCACCGAGGCATTTTTTTTATCCTGTTATTTTATTACATCCTTAATTACCCTGTAAAAATTTCCGTGGGTGATTTTTTCAATTTCAACTTTTGAAAATCCTTCATTTTCCAATTCCCTGATAAGGTTGGGTGTTTTTGATGCGTCTTCGAGTTCCCCTGTGAAGGATTTTTTTTGTGACCTGAAGCTGTCTGTAGACCTGTCATCTAAGAAATCAAGATAGTCCAATCCCAATCCGATATGATTAACCCCAATGAGGTCAGCCATATATACTGCATGCTTAGCAAGCATTTTTACATTTTTTTTACCTATATCCTTATGAACAAACTCATTGAATGAATTTAAACCTATCAAGCCATTGGTTTCGGCAATAGCTTTTAATTGCCGGTCTGTTAAATTTCTCGGATGATCGCATAATTTCCTGCAGTTAGAGTGGGAAGCAATTACCGGTTTATCAGTGGTTCCCATTACATCCCAAAAGGACTTATCATTTAAATGGGAAACATCCAGTATCATATTCTTATCATTTAACTTCTTTACTGCCTTTTTGCCAAGGTCTGACAAACCCCTGGCGGGGTTTCCTCTTACACCGGTAGCTAAGGCATTTTCCTCGTTCCAAGTGAGACTTGCATGCCTTGCTCCAAATTCATAATAAAAATCAAGTATGTCCAAATTTTCTCCTATACTGCTCAGACCTTCCAAGCCTATGAAAATATAAAATTTATTATCCTTTAAGGCCCTTTCAATATCTCCGTATGATTTGGCCAAAAGAACCGAATCCCTGCAATACTCCATTTCATTTTTGATTGAGTCAAAAATTTGGATTGTTCTTTTATAGGGGTCATCCGTATAAGGGGGGTCAATCCATATAGCAAATATGCTGCCTGTAATCTGGCCTTCCCTTAACTTATTCAAATGATATTTTCTTAAAATATCACTTTCCCCTTTTTCGGTTTTAATTATAAGGTCTGTCCATATGTCGGAATGTCCGTCAAATATATTCATATCCTTCCTGCCTCATTAATTTTATATCGGCTAGCCGCCTCCGGCGCCTGCACCGGCATTACTTAGTATACAATAAAAAAATTGCTTTATCAACAAGTCAATGAAAAGGGGACTAAAAATATTGACAAAATGATAAAAATGGTGTAACATTTAAAAATGATGTGCACCTGTAGCTCAGAAGGATAGAGCAGTGCCCTCCTAAGGCATGTGTCGGGGGTTCGATTCCTCTCAGGTGCATTTTTTTTTATTTAAAAAGATATTGACAAGAAGTGTACTAAGGTATATAATACAGCTACTGTACTAAGTGTACTAACACACATATAACGGAGATTTTAGGGAGAAGGCTATGAAGGAGATAAAAATTGTATTAACCCAGACAAATACGGTTATATGCAGAACATTAAAACTCTTTTCAAAAAAACCATACAACCATATTTCAATATCCTTTGAGGACGACTGCTCCACCATGTTCAGCTTTGGAAGGAAGATCACCTGGTTTCCCCTGATAGGAGGATTCGTAAAAGAGGATATAAAGAGCGGGATATTTAAAATGTTTCCTGATACCAAATGTAAAATATATAAGTTTGAAGTGACTGACGAAGATTATGATATTATTTTAAAGAGACTCAATGATTTTATCTCAAGGCCGGAAAGGTACAGGTACAGTTTTTTGAATGTTTTTTTAATCCGCTTCAACATACCCTTTGAAAGGAAATATCATTATGTCTGCTCAAGCTTTGTATCATATTTGTTAAATGGAATTATACCCTTCAATAAGGAAATATCACTGATAACTCCGGATGATTACAATAATTTGAATCTCAAACCTGTTTACGAAGGCCGCCTCCATGAATATGTGAGTAATAAGGCTGTCGCTGCCGGGGTCCAGGTGGAGGTGATAAATTGATTCGTATTGATAATGAAAGCCCAAAACCCATATATGAGCAGATTTATGATGAAATAATCAGGCTTATATTTTCCAAGTCGTTAAAACCTGATGAAAAACTCCCTTCCGTGAGAGAATTGGCATCAATGATCAGAATCAACCCAAACACCATTCAAAAAGCATATAAATACTTGGAAGAAGACAATTACATCTACAGCGTAAAGGGTGTAGGAAACTTTGTAAAGGATGCCGATGAATTGAGAAATCTGCATGTAAGAAATACCAAGGATGAATTATACAAGGTAATCAAATCCTTAAAAGACCTGGGATTCAGGGATGAGAGGATACTTGAAATGGTTAAGGAAGTATTAAATCCAACCATAAAAGGAGGCACTGATGTTAAGGGTAAGTAACTTAAGCAAGAAATTCGGAGACTTTCAAGTTTTGAAAAATATAAACATAAATGCCGAGAAAAACCAGATATATGGTCTGGTAGGTTCAAACGGCTGCGGAAAAACAACTATTTTAAAGCATATTATGCAGGTTTACAAACAAGATGAGGGTTACATAGCTTTTGACGAAGAAGAGGTTGATAAAAATTCGGACCTTATTAAAGATTTCTATTATGTTCAAGACACCTTGTATTTCCCCTATCAGTACAGCCTGAGCAAATTATTCCGCTACGAAAAGCTCATGTACGACATGTCTGAAGAAAAATTCGAATACTTAGTGAAATACTTTGACATAGATAAAAACAAAGTGTTGAATAAAATGTCAAAAGGTCAAAAAAAGCAGGCAGCCTTTGTTTTATCCATAGCTGCTCAGCCTAAACTCCTTTTGCTTGATGAAATTGTTGATGGGCTGGATGCCGTTATAAAAAGAAAGTTTTGGGATGTTCTCATTAAGGAAGTAATGGATAATCAAATGACGGTCATTATTTCTTCCCATGACCTGAAGGAATTGGATAATATTTGCGATAAGGTGGGCATCATGCATGAAGGCAGGATTTTGCGGGAAGAGAACCTTGAAAAGATGAAGGAAGACATTAAGAGGGTTCAGTTTGCGGTGGAGGGTGAATTTGATCCGGAAGACCTGAAAGAGTTTGGTATCCTCCAGTATGCAAAAATCGGCAGTGTATACATCATGACATTGACGGGTAACACGGAAGACCTTGAAGAGTATTTAAGGAATAAACACAAGCTCTTATTGTTTGATAAGCTGTCAATGAGTCTTGAGGAAATATTCATCACGGAATTAGGAGGTGCAGGTTATGGAAAAGAAAAATAACTTTATGCCCTTACTCATATATTCAATCAAGGAAAAGAAAAACTGGGTGCTTTTATCGACTGTTATAATCTTTCTGACAACCTTGGTAATACCCTATATTTTGAGAGCGGATAATGAATTCTTCATAATGTTTGGAATATTTGAGCTGTTTGTCCTAATTTTAATTAATTGCCTGGTGGATAACAGTTTTCTCCACAATGAATCAAAGCTGACCTATTACATGTCAAAACCGGTGCCCTTAAGCAGGCAGATTATGATAAATATAGTGGCAAATACGGTTTTTACGGTATATTTATTGGTTCTTATCATAGTTTCCGTACTTATACAAGATGTTGACAATGAAATACTCAGAGTATTCAAAATGCTTATTCCCTGGCTTTCGGCAATTATCCTTCTCTCATCCCTGTCCTCGGTCTTGTCGGGAAACACCTTGATGGCAGGTGCAATTACAATATTTAACTTTTGCCTGCCCCTGATTATACTCCTGGTAACCATGTTTATATTTACAATATTGGAAAATGTGGTGATAGGATTCAGTGCCGATGTTTTAAATGATTACTTTACCAAGAATATATATAAGCTTGATTACTTATATTTCACAAGGTATGTGGATACGTCCATAGACTTGGTATATATCCTTCTCCTGCCGATCATCTTAATATTTATTGGCCTTTTGCTCATCCGATTCATTAAGAGGAGAAAAAATGAAAATACGGGTTTTATAGTATTCGATGGATTTAAATACTTTGTGGCAGTCCTTGCATGCCTGATAATACCTGCATCTTTTTCCATAAGCTTTTCAAGGTACACGGGTATTGGCAGCAGGTTGGTTATTTCAGCCTTATTGGCCATTCTGTCCTATTATATAATAACAGCATTTATTGAAAAATCCTTTAGGATATCAAAGTCCTCAATCAAGGTGTTCGGAGTGAGCATGGTATTATTTGCGGCAGTGACGGGAACCACCATATTGGTTGCCAGCCATTATGAAAACATGGTTCCCCGGCCGGAAGATGTTGAGATGGCATATGCGGGCAATCAAATCTGGTCCGTTAACTCCGTGGATGACTTCTTGGAGGGCGGGTCCCGGGAGGACCTATCATTTGCCGAATGGAAAAGAAATCGAGGCATGATAATCTATGATGATATTGACAGCATTGAGGCTATTACAGACCTGCACAAGAAAGTTTTAAAGGACCAGACATATTATATCAATCCGGATTATTACGAGACCGACAGTTTTGTGGTGGCTTACTGGATGAAGGACGGGACTGCCATCATAAGAGATTACAGGCTGACACCGGAGACAGAGTTTGAAAAAGACCACGAAGGTAAAAATGAAACGGCCAATAAACTTTTAAGCTCTTATGAATACAAAAAACAAAGGTATTATTACCTCTACGATGAAAGGTATTACGAGGGAAGAAGTCTTTACGCCAAAGTTAGAAGCATGAAAGATTACAATACAGTCATTGAAGAAATAGACTTAAATGAATTAAGAGATATGCTTAAAGAAGACATAGATAACCTTTATTTTGATGATACTTCTTTCGCTGAACTTTTAATGAATAATATGCGGTCTAAACCAATCGTTGAAAATGACAGGGGATACCTTGTGGAAATATATGAAAAAATATCGGATGAGGATATGGTCTACTTAGAAGAGTTGTATTTAAATAAAAGTTTTGTAAGCACCTTTGAAAACCTAAATTAAGGTGACGAGGGGACGGGGGTAGTGTCATCGAAAAGATGACACTACCCCCGTCCCCTTGTCACTTATTTTTGAACCGTCACTATTGCCGGCAAGGAACTATTTCCTATGGTGACATTGTCGTTGTACACTATCTTTACGGGATTCGTATCGCTTTCAACTATAATGTTTCTTGCCTTGACATCCGTGAGGACCACGGACTTGACATTTTTCGCAGAAATCACGATATCCCCTAAGACTACCACATTTTTAATATTGACATTCCCCCTGCCCACGGAATCCAAAACATTTAAATTGCCGACTACAACTGCACTGGTGTAGGTTTCATCGTAATTTGTAATATTAAACCCATATTCAATATTTTCATTATCGATTATTTCATAGATGATTTTTACGGCTTCACCCCGGGTTAAGGCCTTGGAGGGTTGGTAGGTTTTGTCGGGATAGCCCAATATGTATCCCTTGTTATAAACGGTATTTACGCTTTCCCTGGCCCACTCCTGGATGGTGTTGTAATCCTTTAACAATGTAGCCCCTTCACCGTCAATATTTCCCGTTGTTATGGCACCTGCCACAACCTTTGCTGCTTCTTGTCGTTTGATGGGATTGTTGGGTTTGAAGGTATTATCATCATATCCGGAGAAAAAACCTGCGGCTACGGATTTTCGGACCTCATTATAAAACCAGTCCTTGGCGCTTACATCGTAAAAGTCTATTTCTTGGCTTGTTTCAACCTGTATTGCCTTATTCAGCATAGTTGAAAATTCAGCCCTTGTAATAGTCCTGTCCGGTTTAAATGTTCCATCCTCATAGCCGGATACAAAACCCATATTGACTGCTTTATTAATCCAATCTTTTGCCCAATGGCTGCTGATGTCAGTAAACAAAATAGTGTTGTAAGTATCTTGTGCCGTGTATATATTTTCAACATCCTCAGTTTCATCGGCTGTGTCTGAAACCGGATTATTTTCAGTATCTTCTGTATCTTCAGCAGTGTCGGTATTTTCAATGGGGTCGTTTCCTAAAATATCATCAAGGACACCGGCATAAACCTCTAAATTCATGCTGACTGCCATTAATGCACACAGGCAGAAAGCTGTTGTTTTTTTTATAATATTTTTCATATTACCTCCTTTTCTGTATTAGACTGAACGGGGTCAACATTTGTTCCCCTATACCCCTAATCATTCTATATTTTTCTTGGAAGAAAGTAAACAGGTAATATCAGGTGAGCCTCTTAAGATTTGCTTAAGGACATTCTTGTTGACTTAAATGCAGAAAATAAACTATAATTAAAAATAAAAGAAACAAGGAAGAGCCATGGATGAAGTATTTATGAGGGAAGCCTTGAAAGAAGCACATAAGGCATATGAAATAAATGAGGTTCCCATAGGTGCGGTGATAGTTAAGGATGGAGAAATTGTCGGCAGAGGGTTCAATCAAAAAGAAAGCCTGAAAGATGCAACCCTCCATTCTGAAATAACAGCCATTAAGGAAGCATGCAATAATTTGGGAGGATGGCGCCTTCCCGGATGCACCATGTATGTGACCTTGGAGCCCTGCCCCATGTGTGCGGGTGCAATAGTCAATTCAAGAATCGACAGGTTGGTTATAGGAGCCAAGGATTTGAAAACCGGTGCCTGCGGGTCCGTTTTAGATATTACAAACAATAAAATGCTGAATCATCAGCCGGAGGTTAAGTTCGGCATCTTAGAGGAAGAATGTTCTAAGCTATTAAAGGAATTTTTTGCAGGGCTTCGAAAGAATAAGGAGGTTAATCATGGATAGGTATCCCTTGCTTGAGTTTAATTTAAAAAAGCTTTACCACAATACCGAAATAGTTACAAAACTATGTGAAAACTACGGGATTAAGGTTGCAGGTATAATCAAAGGATTCGGTGGAATCCCGGAAGGGGCTGAAGAAATGGCAAAAGGAGGCTGCTATCAGATAGGCAGCTCAAGAATTGACCAGCTGAGGGTTTTAAAGGAGCGAGGATTCGATGTGCCCCTCCTATTGGTGAGAATCCCCATGATGTGCGAAATAGAAGATGTTGTTAAATACAGCGACTTATCCTTGGTATCTGAAAAGGAAACCTTAGATTTATTGAATTCGGAAGCAAAAAAACAAGACAAGGTATATGGGGTTGTCCTTATGTATGATTTGGGAGATTTAAGGGAAGGAGTATTCTTAAAAGAAGACCTCATTAAGTTAGCCCTATACGTTGAATACGACCTGAATAATCTTTACCTTGAAGGTATAGGGACAAACTTAAGCTGCTACGGCTCGGTAGCTCCAAGTACGGAGAATTTAAACCGTTTAGCGGAGGCAGCAACAGAAATAGAAGAAAAGCTTAACCGAAATCTGAACATTGTATCCGGAGGGGGAACAACAACCTTGCCTCTTTTGGTAAGGGGAGGAGTTCCAAAGAAAATAAACCACCTTAGAATCGGAGAGGGAATAAACAATACCCAGGACCTGCCCCTTTACTGGGATACAAATATAGAAGGATTAGACCCGGATGTGTTTGTCTTAAAGGCTCAAATAGTGGAATTGAATGAAAAGCCTACCCACCCAATAGGACAGTTGATGGTGAATGCATTTGGGGACCTGCCTCATTACGATGACAGGGGAATAAGAAAGAGGGCAATTGTTGCATTGGGAAACCAGGATTTAGGAGATTCGTCAAGGTTGGTTCCCAAGGACAAGGATATGATTGTTTTAGGGGCCAGCAGCGACCATACCATTTTGGATATTCATGACTGTAAAAGCCAATATAAATTGGGGGATATAGTTGAATTCAATATTTTGTATCAAGCTATGCTGATGACCTCCTTGTCGGATTATGTACATAAAAAAATAATTAAGTATTGAATATTTACTATATATTGAAGGAGGAGGTGGATTAATGCCAATTATTCAGGTGGATATGCTTAAGGGAAGGACCATAGAGCAAAAGAGACAAATGGTCAAAGAAATGACGGAAGTCGTATCAAGAACCGCAAATTGTCCAAAGGAAGCCGTAAGAATCATTATAAGAGAAATGGAATTTGAAAACTTCGGAATGAGCGGACAGCTCAGGTGTGACATGCAAGACTGATCATCTCATTTCAGACAAAACCCTGTGTCATAAATCTAAACCGTTGATTTACCAACGGTTTTTATATTTTATTCCTCTTTTCTGAAACATTCAAATACGGGAACCAATATAGAAGCTATCAAGCCTCCGGAAAATCCGTTGTTATAAAGATTGGTTCCTCCATGTACCACCCCGATATTCATTACCATGGACAGGTGGAGAAAACCTGCAAGAACCCCTGCATATGCACCGTACCTGCCGGCTATGGGGGCTAAGGTTGTGCCGAATAATCCGGCAATTATGGTGGGTGTTGTCTGAATATCCCAGACCTTAAGGACCCCTCCAAAGAATACTCCGACCATTATGGGGATTGAGTTTCCTGGATGATTGCCAAAGGCTGAGAATCCCACAACAGTGAGAATACCACCTATTATGGGACCGTTGAATTCCCCGCTGGTGAAATATACAAAAAACATGGATATCAAACCCATTATGCCCATGTTGATCAGGGTAAGGCCGTATCCCATCAATTGTGTGAAATCTGTTACTAATTTTCCCGAATAACGAAAAATTTTTCCGTATCCTTTAAATGTTTTATTGTTTAATAAATACCCTATGCCAATCAATAAAAGAAAATATATAAGCAAGAGGTTTCTGAAAAAAATATTATATTGGGAAGATAGTATGAGCTGCTGCTCAATGTTTAATCCAAAGCTTTTCATTAGGGAGAATACCAAGGTGCCAAGCAGGCCTGCGGTAAACCCCGCATTATATAAGCTATACCCGCCGTGGAGTTTGGACATATTTGAAGCAAGAGGTGTAATTATGAAGCCTCCGGCGGTACCTAACAGGATGCCTATGATAATACCGTAATGGAGGGGGAGGTCTGCCGAAAATGCCAGCTGGCTTACCACCGGTGCCAGGCATGTTGAAAACATAGTCACAACAAGGACCTGCTCAAAAGATATTTTTTTGTATTTGGCATATAAAACCCCGCCTAAATACATGGGCCATATATTAAAAAGGGTTTTGCCAAAAAAGGAAAACCCGGCCAAGGTGAATATGGCAGCAATGATTGCGCCGTTTATTTTTACCTTCAGTTTATATATGATAAAGATATTTATAAGAACAATTAAGGACACATTGAACAAGGCAGCACCAAATCCGCCTACTGCCAGGTAATCCGTCAGCAGAATATCAGGTGCCCAAATTATTTTGTCAAGACCTGAAAATATATTTGCCGGTGTGTCAAAAATAAAGGCTAATGCCAAAAAAGTCAGAGGCAGGATTAAAAGAATTAAAAAATGAGAGCGTCTGCTTAATATTATTTCTTCCTTGTTTGAAACTAAACCTTGCATATACCTCTCCCTTGACTGATGAAATCGTTTAACTTTGACAATATTTTAGCATATGGACAATTAATTTTCAACGATAATTTTTTCAGCGTCTCCCCTTAGGGTATTTGCAAAATAATCTGTTGATTATTGTCATAGCTTAAGCTATAATTATATTAATTAAATATAAACTGCATCAATATAATGTGGATAATATGGTTCCATAGTTTCTACCAAACAACCGTAAATTGTTTGACTATTGATACTATTATTCTATTGGTGCGAGTAGTTATTACTGTTCGCATTTTTACTTTCTTGGTGCAGAGTAAAAAAATAGGAGGAATCTAATGAAAAAACTATTAAGCATCATTTTAGTGCTGATGCTGGCACTTACACTCTTGACTTCATGCGGGAATAATGAAGGGCAACAACCTGTATCTGAGGGAAAGGAAGCTTCGGGAGAAGGAATTTTTCCTGCAATTGCCAAGGAAGATATCAAGGTTGGAGTGATACACATAGGAAATCCTGCCGACGGTTCAGGTTATTCCTATGCACACGATCAGGGGATAGTAGCCATGCAGAAGGCCTTAGGCCTCAGCGACAGCCAGATAATTCGTAAAAACAATGTCAATGATACAGACCCTACAGCTACCGAAGCAGCAATGCTTGAATGCATCGAGGAAGGGGCGAACATCATTTTTGGAACCAGCTGGGGTTACATGGATACAATGGAAGCATTGGCCCAGGAATATCCTGATGTGTTATTTTCCCACGGGTCAGGATATAAAAGCAATGACAGAAACTTTAACAACTATTTCGGAAGAATCTATCAGGCCAGATACCTGACAGGTATAGCAGCGGGCTTAAAGACAAAAACTAATAAGCTTGGATATGTGGCAGCCATGGGCAAGGATAATTCAGAGGTGACAGGAGGTCTTAATGCATTTGCCATGGGAGCATATTCAGTCAACCCTGATGCAAAGGTTTATGTAAAGGTTACAAACAGCTGGTATTCACCGGAAGAAGAAACAAATGCGGCAAAAGCTCTGATTGCCGAAGGCTGTGACGTAATAGCCCAGCATTGCGACACTCCCAACCCCCAATTGGAAGCAGAGAAAGCAGGAGTTTTTGGTATAGGCTATAACTCAGATATGTCCAAGGATGCTCCAAAGGCAACTATTACATCGGCTGTATGGAATTGGGGAGCTTATTATACATGGGCAGTTGAAAATGTAATAAACGGAACATGGAAGAGTGAAAACTACTATGGCGGAATGAAAGAAGGCATGGTTGATATTTCACCCATAAACGAAGGTATTGCCGCGGAAGGCACCGCCGAAAAAATCGAAGAAGCAAGACAATCCATGATGGATGGCACCTTCAATGTGTTTGACGGAGTAATTGAAACAAATGACGGGTCAACAGTTGGGGAAGAAGGGAAAACACTTGATGATGCAACCATTACGGGCGGAATTAACTGGTATTTTAAAACAGTAGTGGAGAAATAATTCAAGGGGGTTGGTGGCTGCCAACCCCTTAGTACAAGGTCAAATAGGAGATTATGTTGAGAGCAAATGATACAAATTACGCAATAGAACTTAAGGGGATTACAAAAACCTTTGGCAGGGTAGTTGCCAACGAAAATGTCAACCTAAGTATCAAATACGGAGAAATACTTGCCCTATTAGGAGAAAACGGGTCCGGAAAAACTACATTGATGAATATTTTATCAGGTATTTACTATGCGGACGAGGGTTCTGTTTACATTGACGGAAAAGAAGTTTTCATAACAAATCCCCACGAAGCGATAAATCTGGGCATAGGGATGATTCACCAGCATTTTAAGCTGGTTGAAGTATTCAGTGCCATGGATAATATTGTTTTGGGTACAAGGGGAAGGTATGTAAAAAACAGCGCCTTAAAAGAAGAAATTCTTGAAATGAGCAAAAAATTCGGTTTGGAAACAGAGCCTGACAAAAAGGTCTACAACATGTCAGTCAGCGAAAAACAAACCGTTGAAATAATGAAGGTCCTCTACAGGGGGGCTAAGATATTAATATTAGACGAACCCACATCGGTTCTCACGCCCCAGGAAACGGCAAAACTCTTTGCCATACTTCGCAGGATGAAAGACCGGGGGAATGCAATAATCATCATCACCCATAAGCTTCATGAAGTATTGGCCATAAGCGACAGGGTTGCCATACTTCGAAAGGGCCGGGTTGTCGGTACGGTTAAGACCGGGGAAACAAAGGAGAAAGAGCTTGCCGAGCTGATGGTGGGCAGACCCGTCAGCCTTGAAATAAACCGTCCCGAAACCACAAGCAAAAAAACCGTTTTGAAGGTGGTAGACCTTTCCGTGGTTAATGAAGACGGTACAAGAGGCTTGAAGAATGTGAACTTCAAGTTAAAAAGCGGAGAAATATTAGGAGTTGCAGGTGTAGCAGGCAGCGGCCAAAGGGAATTGTGCGAAACAATAGCAGGTCTTATGGAAGCTAAGACCGGCGCAATATTATATAACAAAGAAAATATCATAGGGAAGACTCCCGATGAAATCATAAATTTAGGCATTAGCATGTCTTTTGTTCCCGAGGACAGGTTGGGGATGGGCTTGGTAGGGTCTATGGATATGGTAGACAATATGCTCCTTAAATCATACAAAAAAAACAAGGGTTTCATAATCGACAAGAAGCCATCCAGGAAGTTAGCGGAAGAATTGGTTGAAAAACTCAGCATCATAACCCCCGGCATCGAAACTCCGGTGAGGATGCTGTCCGGAGGAAATGTTCAGAAGGTGCTCTTGGGAAGAGAAATCGAATCGGAGCCCAATGTTCTCATTACCGCATATCCCGTGAGAGGCCTTGATATTAACTCATCCTATATAATTTACGACTTATTGAACGAACAAAAGAAAAAGAATGTTGCAATACTGTTTATAGGGGAAGATTTGGATGTTCTTTTGGAGCTGTCCGACAGGATCATGGTATTGTGCCATGGTGAAGTAATGGGGATTGTAGATGCGAAAAATACAAGCAAGGAAGAAATAGGACTCATGATGGCGGGGAAAAAGATGGAAGGAGCTGATTCGGATGAATAAGAAAGGTCATGTACCCTTTATCAGGATCGTAAAAATATCCGAGCGCTCCGGCAAGGATACTCTTAAGATCAGAATAGCTGCCTTTATATCGGCACTTGCGGCAGGAGGCCTCTTTATATTGTTTCTGGGATATAATCCCATAGAATTGTACGGAACCATTATATCCGGAGCCTTTCGTAGCAAGATGGCATTTCAGGCAACAATCAGATTTATGATACCCCTGTTGATGTCATCCTTAGGTGTTGCCATGGCATTTAAAATGAGGTTTTGGAATATAGGAGCTGAAGGGCAGATAATTGTGGGAGCTGTCTGTGCTTCATATTTTGCCCTCTTCCACGATACCTGGCCTCACTTTTTATTATTGCTTGTCATGTTTGCTGCCGGAGCCCTAGGAGGAGGCCTGTGGGGCTTAATACCGGCTTATTTTAAGTCGAAATACGACACTAACGAGACCCTTTTTACCTTGATGCTCAATTACATAGCCTTACACATCATTACCTACCTGAGAGACGGTCCCTGGAAGGACCCGGGTTCCTCGGGATTCCCCAAAATTGCCCGATTTGCTCCTAACGCCCAGCTGGACAAGATATTGGGTGTTCATTTCGGATGGATTATTGCTTTGATTCTTGTTTTCATTGTATTTATATATCTTAGGTATACCAAACACGGATATGAAATAAGCGTGGTAGGTGAAAGCAAATCTACTGCCAAATATGCAGGTATGGATGTAAGAAAAATTATACTTCGAACCATGGCTATAAGCGGGGGCATCTGCGGAATTACGGGAATGATTCAGGCAGCAGGCTCTGACATGACCTTGGCCTCTTCTGTTGCAGGAGGGGTGGGATTTACCGCCATAATAGTATCCTGGCTGGCATATCTGAATCCTTTCGGAATCCTATTGGTTTCATTTTTGTTCAGCGTTCTTGAAAAAGGCAGCAGTGTCATGCAATCCGCCTATGGATTGTCAACCTACTTTGCAAGTGTCCTCCAGGGGATTATACTGTTTTTTATTTTAGGATGCGAATTTTTCATAAGATATAAATTTGTAGTTAGCAGAAAAGGAGGCAGGTGATATGTTTGTAAAATTCTTAAATGCTGCGGTATTTGCAGGAACTCCCCTCCTATTTGGAACAACCGGCGAAATGATGAATGAAAAAGCAGGCCATCTTAACTTAGGGGTTGAAGGAATGATGGCCATGGGGGCATGTGCGGGATTCATGGCAGGATACTTTTATGACAGTATTCTTATTGCTCTTTTGGCAGCTTTTTTGGCAGGCATGTTAGGGGCATTAATTTATGCTCTTCTAACCATAACCTTCATGGCAAATCAAAATGTTACAGGTCTTACCCTTTCTATATTCGGTGTAGGAATATCAAATTTTGCAGGGGAATTTATGCTGGTAAATTCTGCTTCCAATACATTGAAGCTTCCTGAACAAATAACTGCACAAATAAGCAATATAAACATACCTGGCCTGACCACCGTGCCGGTTTTGGGACCCTTGTTCTTCCAGTACAATATTTTTGTATACTTAGCTGTATTAATCGCCGTAACTTGCGGCATATACTACAATAACACAAAGACGGGCCTCAATGTGAGGGCAATCGGAGAGAATCCCGGGGCGGCAGATGCAGCGGGAATAAAGGTAACAAAACTAAAATATATCAATGTGCTTGCAGGCGGAGGCATATGCGGCTTAGGAGGAGCATACTGTTCCATGATAATCAACGGGGGCGTATGGATGAACAATCCCGTAAACGGCCAGGGATGGATAGCAGTGGCACTCGTTATATTTGCTTCCTGGAAGCCTTACAGGGCAATTTTCGGCTCATTCATATTCGGAGCCTTCAACATCTTGAAATATTATTTTCCAAAAACAATCATAACCCTTCCAAATGCATTGTATGATATGCTTCCTTTCGTTATCACTGCCTTGGTTTTAGTGATGACTTCAATCAGAAAATCAAAAGAAAACCAGCAGCCGGCAAGCTGCGGGGTTAACTATTACAGAGAAGAAAGATAGATTGCCACAGTCCCCGGGAAGATACCCCGGGGCTCTTTTCATTGGTATATTTACGCCTTATAATGCATAATACTTGGTTATAATCAAAAACTACTATAGAGGAAGCTAAAATGAGAAAAATATTGTTTATTGTCATTTTATTATTATTTTTGACAGGCTGCTCCGAAGTTAGCCATGTTTCCGAAATTGAAGCGGTAAATTTACAAAACGGTGATACTTTAGCAATTTCAAAAGGAAACAAGGATGCAGACCTTATTTTAAATGCGGTGAGTAAAAAGGACCGGACAAATAAAGATGTGTCATCCTTGTTGAATTACCAAATTACTCTTAAAAAAGATGATAAACAAGAAGATGTTTATACCCTTTTCTTTGATTTGGAAGACCAAACCGCATACCTGAAAAAGGGAGAAGCCTTGTATAAAATCAGGGACAGTGCCGCAAAGCCCTTGTTTTTAAGCCATGCCTTTTCCTACATATATGTTTCGGCAATGTATGATTCATACATTGAGCTAAAAGGGGAAGAATTCAGGCCTTATCTTGAATATAACTGGAACAGCAAAAATATAGAGGGGCATTTTGTAAACAACCGGGGGATAGAATCGGGAAAATACGAAGATACTAAGATTTCCTTATCACCAAATGATTACTTGGATATTAAACATGAAAAACAGCCGGATAACCAGACAATAAGGATTTATGACCGGGGGACCCTGATAAATACGGGAAAAAATGTGCAGGATCTCATCAGGAATATAAAAGGCGACGGTGAATACCTGGTCGAATGTGAAAGCCAGTGGCATTTTAAGGAAGATTCTTCCTCCTATGGAAAGAAAACATTAAGGTTTACGGCATTTGTTGATGTGCCTCCAGATATTGAGATAATCACAAAAGAAAACTATCCCGGCAATATTTTGTTGATTTCTATCGAAAACCTAAATGCTGATGAAAGTGTTAGATTGATTACGGATGCCGTAACAATTGACAATGATATTTATGCCTACAAGGATAAACAATACTACATGATTCCCATAGACCTGTATGCCCATCCCGGTGATTATAAGCTTACAGCCCTTATAAATGAAGGTACCGAAAATGAATACAGCTTTGAAAAAACCTTGACAGTGTTAAATAGGAGCTTTAAGACCCAATACCTTACGGTCAGTGAAGAGATGAACGAAACCCACAATGACAATGCTGCAATATATGAATTTGCCCAGCTCGTGAAGCCTGCCAGAACCCTTTCTGCAAAAGAAAAGCTTTGGGAAGGGAAATTTATCATGCCCGTCGAAGGAGAATTGACAACGGATTTCGCCGAAATAAGGTATGTGAACAATGAGCCCTCTTCATCAAGACATTCGGGACTTGATTTGGCTGCTCCCAAGGGTACTCCAGTCCTGGCTCCCAATAACGGTTTTGTTACCTTTGCCATGAAAGGACTTCTTTCTCCCGGCAATACGGTTGTTATAGACCACGGAATGGGGCTTTTTACATCTTATTACCATTTGGATACCATAGGGGTGGAAAAGGGTGATGAGGTCACAAAGGGTGATGTCATCGGAACCGTAGGTTCCACAGGATTTTCAACCGGACCTCATTTGCATTATGCGGTGAGCATATACAACACCTATGTGAATCCATACCAAACCTTAAGCGGTATAATTGATTAAAACTGTTTGCCATATCTTGTTTTGTGGTATACTATTAATATAAAGCATGAGGAGGTTTCCATGGAGTATGTAGGATATGCCTGGCTTGGATTAGTTGTTGCCTGCGTTATTATTGAAGCATTGACCGT
>JAAYOE010000096.1 GCA_012520455.1 Tissierellia bacterium | reverse complement strand
GTCCGATGGTTTTATTTTGATATGAATAATGCACCGGGAGTTTCCAAGGTGGTATGGCAGGTTTCAACTGCCCCCTTTGGCGGATATACATATAATTGGAAAAATCCTACCGGACTTGTTGCATCGGGACAAGTATCCGCTTCAGCAAAGGAGTTTTCAATTAATTTTGCTGATTTTGCCGATAAGGATACGGTAGCTTCTCCTATTGTTCAACACAAAAAAACTTATTATGTCCGGGCTGTGCCTGTAAATGCTTCAGGTCAGCCTATTGGCGATCCCGGTGAAGGCATTGCCGTTTTATATGGGAAGAAATCAGCAGCAGCTCCCACACAAGGCAACATCACACCGAGCTTTGAGCTATGGACTCCCAAGGAAACCCACCAGGGAAGGTGGAATCCGGAATTTTATGATCCACCCGTAAGACTTGATGAAGTCGGATATGATTCAGAAAAAAATTTGCCCCGCTTTTTCCACTTCCATGGTATTGACCCGGATGTCCATACTTTGATAATCCAGGTATCTGCATCTCCCTTCCCTGTTAATGGAGGAGCATGGCCGGAAACCCCATCCTTGGTTTATGAGAAGGAATTTAAACTTCCTACCAATACTTTTACATTCGACCATGGTTTTTCAAATGAAGAATACCCTGCTACGGTTCCCGTAAACTTTTGGGATTTTGCTCCATCACCTGGTGAGCTAAAAGCGGGAGACTGCAAGAAATATTATGTGCGGGGCATAACCTTGAAAAACACAAACAATCCCGGTGAAGTTGAAACTGCATATTCTCAGCCAATGCTAGTAAATTATTTCAAAAGGGAACCAATTACCGTAATTATTCCCAAAGTTGAATATATCAAGGCTGCCTTGCCGGAAGTAAAAATAAAGAGTTATACACCCGCTCAATGGGAGGAATATGATTACATGCACCATTATGTTGTCTACCGCCAACCCGAGTGGTATGAAATTAAAAACACTTGGAAAAACAGCGTAACAGGCGCAACACTTGCCCCTTATTTGCTGTATGAACAATCCGGTACCACATTAGAGGAATATACCAATGAAATTATACCTTCAGTGCTCCCGGTGGGTGCAGAGGTTTACTTCCCTCCTCCTAAACATGAAGACAAAGCCTGGTATGAAGAGATGTTCGACATGGTTAAAGCATTCTTCGAAAATTTGTGGGATGCTATCACTACAGTTTATCAGATGGCTCAGGAAGCATATAACGGACTGAAGGCAGCCATTATAGAAAACTTAGCATATCTGTGTCCTTTCCCGGAACTGCGGAAAGAGTTTAAAGCAGCCCTGGAACTCTGTGCCAATGCAGGGCTCATGGCATTGGGTCTGCCGCCGACTATACCAAACATGGATAAATTAATAAATGAAGGTGTAGATTATATGGCAGAGGTAGTTCTCACCGAAGCCGGCATACCTCCAAATGAAATAACAAAAGGTATGGTAAAAGAATTGGCTGAAGAAATCGGGAAAAAGGTTGCCGAGTCGGGGGACCATAATGATACAAACCCCATAGATTCTCCATTTTTAAAACTCAATCCTAAGAAAATGTATCGTCCTGCCTATATAGAGCTGGAGATTAAGAATCCTTCCACAAAAGTAGCATCAGTTCCGGGCAGTGTAGATTTGTATGTTACCTTTGAGATGAACGGTAATTCAAGTTTTAGATTAACGTATGACACTCACTATGGAGAGGGTCAAACGGATGCCAATTATTATGAATTTATGAATTATTTGAAACACTTCGTATATGGTCTAAGCGGAGGCATAGATATATTTAATACAGGACAAACCATTGTCTATGATGTGTTTGAGCCTGTATTGGGCTGGAAAATCCCGTCACTGCGTCCCGGTGAAGCGAGAACCGTGCGCATATATCTTGCTCCGAAGGAATTCGGCAGACAATCCCGTTACCCTCATGGGGCATATATGATAGAAAATGACTTTTATAATATGTATTTCAACAATCCAGGTTTAAACCATTTCACCCTGCATGAGTATTATCCGTCACCTGTTGAATATATGCAGGAATACATGAAAGGATATGTTGACACGTCACGGGCCGATATTTATCTTTACGAGGGTGAGTCAATCAGCTTGCTGGGACCTGTTACACCACGTTCATATTATACTTACAATAAAATCGACAAACCTGTTAATTCATACTGGTCAAAATAGAAAGGTCAAAAAGACCCTTCTGCCTGCATAATGCGGCTTTCTGCCTTGGAAGGCGCTATCCAGGGGATACAAATTTGCACACTTTGAACAATATGTACAAGAGCGTTTCGGCATGAGCATTGAAGAGTTATATGCTCTGCAAAGCAATAACAGGAACAAAATCCGGCTAAATGCCTTCTCTATATTTTTAATACTTTCGACTATCGACCATTTATGCTAACGGGCTGCAAATCATAATTAAGGAGATACATATGAGAATAGAAAAAGTCACCATAGATGATGCAAAAGAACTTCTATCTATATACGAACCCTATGTAAAAAATACTGCTATTACATTTGAATATGATGTGCCTTCATTAGAAGAATTTAAAGGCAGAATCAAGGACATATCATCAAAATACCCTTATATAAAGGTGGTAGAAGATGGTGAAATATTAGGATATGCATACGCCCATGCCTTTAGGGAACGTAAAGCATATGACTGGTCTGTGGAAACAACAGTATATGTAAAACAGGGCAGGCACAGGATGGGCATTGGAAGATTACTATACAGCGAATTGGAAAAGTCCCTAAAAAACATGGGGATCCTTAATATGAATGCCTGCATAGCTGTTCCCGTGAAAGAAAATGAACACCTTACATATGACAGCTATAACTTTCATAAAAGTATGGGCTTTTCTTTGGTCGGAAGATTTCATAAGGCCGGATACAAGTTTAATACCTGGTACGATATTGTTTGGATGGAAAAGATGCTTGGAGAGCGCAATGACTTTCAAAAGGAAGTACAGTTTGGTAAATGGGATATTGAAACCAAATAACGAGAGGAGTGTATAATAAAATGTCAAGACCGGCAACATTGTTCACCTGTACGAGTAGCACCGCTTTTATTAAATTGGGTTAATTCAAACATGAAGGGCAATCACAAACCTTTTCTGCCAGAGCCCTATGATTGGAAAACTTACGGCGATATGAACGTGAAGTTTTGGGAGAAACATCAAACCACCCCGGCAGTTACTGTGTCAGTTCAACATCCAGCCATTATGACTGGGCCATTAAAAAGATAAAAAGGCAGATAAAAAAGCTACGTTTTCCTAAATGACAGGAAAGAAAAGAGACCGCAACCGCGGTCTCAGACTAATGTTAAAATATACACCTTATGTGTTATTGCTATGAATACCCCATATTGTCATCCTGAGGGCTTTAGCCCGAAGGATCTCATGAGATCTTTCGCTTTCTCTCAGGATGACATGGAGAGATTTGTCCACTATTTGTTAATTTCTACTTTTCCACCCGTATACGACCCGTC
>JAAYOE010000095.1 GCA_012520455.1 Tissierellia bacterium | reverse complement strand
TATGTTATAATCAAGTCGAAAAACAAATTACAATATTTATTTAATATTGATTTAAATCAATTCATATTTTGATAATCTCAGCTACAATATACTTAAACAGTGGTGCTAAAACCGGTGCCTGCACCCGGGGATTGTGTTATAAAATAAATCTGGAGGAAATACATGCAGAGAGCAATATTAAGTAAGAAAAATCAGATAACGGTAATAAGCGGAATTTTGTTAATAACCGCATTATTCGGCCATTTAGTATTAAAAAGCGAAGAAATAGTCTTGCCGTCCTTAATTATCGCTTCGATCTTGGGGGCTGCACCTATTGCTATTCAAGCCTACCAAGCCTTGAGGGTAAAGGTTGTGAGCATAGATGTCTTGGTAACAATAGCTGTTTCGGGAGCCTTTTTTATCAGGAACTTTGAAGAGTCGGCCATAGTAACATTCCTGTTTTTATTCGGGGCATATTTGGAACAGCGTACCTTGAATCAAACCCGTTCTGCAATTAAGGAGCTGACCGAGATGGCGCCGGAAAGCGCCTTAAAGCTTATGGAAGACGGAGAATTTGAGGAAGTGGATGTAGACGAAGTTGATGTGGGAGAAATTTTGCTTGTAAAGACAGGTGCTAAGGTTCCTGTTGACGGTACTGTTTTATCGGGAGAAGGCCATATCAATGAGGCAAGCATCACGGGTGAGTCTGTCCCCGTAAGCAAGAGGAAGGATTCCCAGGTATATGCGGGAACCATATTGGAAAATGGAACCCTTCAAATTGTTGCCGACCGGGTAGGAGAAGATACTACATTCGGTAAAATAATAGAATTGGTTGAAGAAGCACAAGATTCAAAATCAGAAGCCGAGCGTTTCATAGACAGATTTTCCAAGTACTACACACCGGCTGTACTGGTTCTGTCATTTATCGTGTGGTTGTTTTCAAGAGATATTGAGCTTGCAATAACCATTTTGGTCTTGGGCTGCCCGGGAGCCCTGGTTATAGGGGTGCCTGTTTCAAACGTTGCAGGAATCGGCAATGGAGCAAGGCACGGTGTCTTGCTGAAAGGGAGCGAGGTTTTCCAGGACTTCAGCAGGGTTGATACGATTGTGTTTGATAAGACGGGTACATTGACGATAGGAAATCCAAAGGTTGCCGATGTGGAAATTTACGGGGATAATGCCGAAGATGTTATGGCTTACCTGGCAAGTGTGGAAAAGGAATCAGACCATCCCCTGGCAAAGGCAGTTGTGGAGTATATCGGGGATACTAAAACTTATGAAGTTGAAAAAACAGATGTTGTTAAGGGCGGAGGGATAGTTGCCCAAGTGAACGGACACAGGGTAGCCGTTGGCAATGTAAAGCTTATGGAGCAAGAATATATAGATTTGCACGGGAAGGCCCTTTATGACATTGCGAGATTTGAAAAAAGCGGAAACTCACTTGTTCTTGTATCGGTAGACGGTGAACTAAAGGCCCTTTTGGGAATCCGTGACCGGGTACGTCCCGGTGTAAAAGAGGATTTACAAAAGTTAAAGAGATTAGGTGTTAAGAACTTAGTTGTTCTTTCGGGAGATAATCAAGGAACGGTTGACTTGGTAGCCAGTGAATTAGGGCTCACGGAAGCCCACGGCCACATGCTTCCTGAAGATAAGGCAGCATTTATTAAGAAACTCATAGAAAAAGGCCATATTGTGGCATTCGTCGGAGACGGGGTAAATGACAGTCCTTCATTGGCCTTGGCCCATATCGGAATTGCCATGGGCAGCGGTACGGATGTAGCAATCGAAACATCGGATGTGGTTTTGATGAATTCTGATTTCAGCCGCCTGCCTCATGCCTTAGGTTTGACAAAAGCAACTTCAAGGAATATGTACCAAAACATCTTCATAGCGGTAGGGGTTGTGCTGATACTATTGGCCAGTGTATTTTTCAGCGATTGGATGAACATGTCCATAGGAATGCTTGTCCACGAAGGAAGTATTTTGGTGGTAATTCTAAACGGTATGAGACTCCTTAGATACAAGCTATGATGACAAGGGGATGACAAGGGGACGGGGGTACTGTCATCTAATCCAGTGGGGACGGTTCTTTTCATTCTTAAAAAACAATAGGGACGGTTCTTTTCATTCTCAAATAAAAGGTTGAGAATAAAAAGAACCGTCCCTAATATTTCCCTAAAAAGCTCTTAAAAAGAACTATTTTTTTGCCAAAAATTATAATTAATTGAGTGGTTTTCAATTATTATGTTAATATAGATATGAGAAGCTTCTTAAAGGAGATCATGATGATAGATGCAAGAATAGTCGATTTATTAAAGCATAATCCTTCCAAGGGCTTGGAAAAGGCTATAGATAAATACTCCGGATTGGTTAAGACAATTGTTGTTAGAATTATCGGGTATGACAAGCAGGAAGATATTGAAGAAACTGTTTCAGATGTATTTGTTGAACTTTGGAAGTCGATAGATAACTTTGACCCGGAAAAGGGACAGCTTAAAAACTATATAATTTCAATAGCACGATTTGTAAGTTTAAACACATATAACCGCAAAATATTGAAGCATGAGATGATTCCCTTGGAGGAAGACGAGCTTGAATTTGACGTGGACTTAGAGAATGAAGTAAGTAAATCCATTAATAAAGAAATCATCAAAGAGACAATCAAGAGTCTCCCACATCCGGACAAGGACATATTTATCAGGAGATACTACCTGTTTGAATCGATTAAAGAAATAGCTCAAAACCTTGACCTGACTCCCAAATCAGTGGAAAACAAGCTTTACAGGGGTAAGGAAAAATTAAAGGCTGCACTGATTAAAAACGGAATAATTTTATAAGAAAGGATGTCTGAAATGAAAAAAATTCACGGGCTTTTGGATGATATTGTTATGGAAGATGAAAATTTAGATATAGTTGAAACTAATCTTTCAAAGGAAGAAAAAAACAGGATTATGGAAATGACCTTAAACAAGGCAGGTCTGAAAAGAAAGTCTTTGTTCGGCAGAAAATCCATCCTGCCTTTAGCTGCAGCAATGACCTTGGTCTTATCCTTTGCAGCGGTTTTTGCCCAGGGCGGATTATCAAATATATATTATAAACTATTTGGAGATTCTACCAGGTATGTGACTGAAATGGGAACGGTAATAGATGAAAGCTCCTCTACAAACGGCATTACTTTAAATGTGGCAAGCATGTTGGGTGACGAAAATACATTTTATATCATATTTGAGCTTATTAAAGAAAACGGTGAAAGTTTTGAAAATTCCGATTATATATATTTTGACAAGTTGTATCTGGAACTAAACAGCTCCGGGGGCTATACCTGGTACCAAATAGAAGATGATGACAATAAGGACAATATAGCTACATTTATATTGGCAGGAAATACAAAAAAGAAGGTGGCAGGCAATAAATTAACTCTAAGAGCCATTGATATCACTGAATACAGCATAGATGAGCCTGCAAGCAAATTTGACCCCTATAGTTTTTTGTCAAATAATCCGGATTATTTGCAGCAAGGATTCGTAAAAAATTTAGAAAAATCGACAATGGATACTGGAAATGCCGACGAATATTCTCAAGAAGAATTGAAGAAAATTGAAGAAATGTATCGATTAACACCGAATTTTGTATTACCTTGGAAATATTCAAACATACCAATGGCGGATGGTATAAATGAAATTTTTATAGACAACATAGGTTTTGTAGAAAACAAGTTATGTATCAGAATTACTGAGTCGAATTCTCAAGACAACAGTATAGGTGAAATATATTTTGTTAATGCCGACAACACTGAAGACATTCTGAGCAATGAATTCATGTTTACTGAAGAAAAAAACGATGTAAAATATTACTACTATATCTTTGATATAAAGGATATGGAGGAATTGGAGAATTACAAGCTCTATTATGATATTGTCCGCAAGATGAATACCACAAGCGGAGAATGGAAAGTAACTTTTAAGGCTGATTATAAAAACATGACCGAAACCAGGAGAATTGATAAGGAAGTAACCATAGACGGCAAAAGATATACTGTTAAAAATATAAAAATATCGCCTATTGCCCTCAATGTGGAGCTAAAAAATAATTTATCAGATAACTTTGATGAGCCGATACACAATCTTTATCGAAAGGTATCAGTGGTAATGAAGGATGGAAGCATAATCGAGCCATCAAGCAGCGGGGCTTCCACAAATGCTTTTGGTGCTTCCATTAACCTGACGCTCGAAAAACCGATCAACACGGCTGAAATCGGTAAAATAATAATAGGAGATATGGAAATAATCAATGACTGATTGTAAAAAGACTCATTATGAGTCTTTTTTTGATATATCTAAGTATCATTAATGAATGCATGTAAGTGTTACTACTATGAATAAAACTTAGGGTGTCATTACTATTCCTTCGTTTTCACTCAGGATGACAAAGCGTATCACGAGATCCTTCGCTTCGCTCAGGATGACAAAAATATGGTATTAGTCCACTTAAAAAATTGCTATCAGCAAATTCTTTATGTTGTCCACCGCTTCCGGTGTAAAAAATAATTTCAAAATATAAACAAAAATAGGCAGTAAGGTTGTTGATGCAATTTTCATTATGATGTTTACTTGGAAGGGATAAGTGGGTATTTTGTCGATCTGGTCGATTTTCTGCTTAATTGCTTTATAGATTCTTTCATTTTCAGAGGTTGGAGAAATCAGGCATTCATCAATCGCCCTGTTCATTTTCTTGTTTAATTCATAAATTTGATTGGATTTTGACCTGTCTGCCATCCTATAGCCGTTGAATAAGGGGAGCACCATGGAAAACAGCAAAAATAAAGAAAATAAAACTATCAACAGGGAGACCAGACCTATCACAATAGCTTCCATTGTACTTATGAACTCAATCAAAACCGGAATAAACAATACACCGCTTCCTAAGTATAAGGTCGTCGGAAAACAGTATCCAAACATTAAGGAATAATTCCCCACCCCGTCTTTGTTGTCTATGTCTAAGGGTACTGTTATCTTTTTTTCAAGAACAATAAAGGTATATATCATTATCAGGGTTTGACTTAAGCCTAAAGAAGTCAAATAAGCTGCTACCGTTATATCAAATAAGAAAATTATGAATTCCAAGCTCATCATATTGTCTATGCCAAGCACCTTAAGTTTATCAAAACCAAAGTATATTGTTATGTAAATCAAGGACAGCCATGATACAAAGATTATCTTTTTTAATAATTTACTTTTTTTACTGATGTTTTTATTTAACTTAATAACCTCTTCTTTGTCTGACTCGCTGCAAACATTGATGAGTTCAAGCCAAAATTTCGGATATACTTTAACCTCATATTTATAAATCAGTACCGGACCCCAGCACATCCAAATTATTGCAAAGAGCAGCCCTATAACCATGCCGATATCGCTGCATATATGCCAAAAATTTGATATCAGAAAATATGCATTTAAAATAAGTACAGGAATATAAATGATGACTACTCTTAATAAAAGGGGGGTTTTCTTAAAAAAGTCCTTTCTTAAAACACCGGTTATGTATGATTGGTTTTCACTTATGAGAACTTTATCGTCCAATTTTATACCTCCAAAAATGCTGAAGTAATTTTTTGTAACCGTATACCGAGAAATCAGACCTCAAAATAAATTCTTTGCAAATAAAAATTGCAAATTCTTCATATTTTTTTAACAGATTTATATTTAATTTTGAAAGAGACTTAGAGAAAAACAGGTTTCTCAAGCTAAGATAAAACCTCAAATTCTTCCTCAGGACACAATCCAATGAATTGTCCTTATTTACAATTATATCGACAAGAGCCCGGCCGGAAGCAATACCATAGCTGATACCCTCGCCCAGCAAGGAATTCACATAACCTCCTGCATCTCCCACAAAATATACATCTTGTATGTTGCTTTGACTTGGTTGTATTCCGTATGGAACAAAAGCACCTTTTAATTTACCGGCTTCTCCGAATATATTATTAAATTTGTTTTTTAAATCCGTATAATCCAATAAAGACCCTATCCCTGTGACTGTTTCATCCCTGTTTTCAAACCGCCATGCATATCCCGGCTTATCGTCCAAAAAATACACATTGATGCTTTTTTCATCATCGCAGGAGAATTCATCTTTCTTTTTATGCTCTAAGCACAATGCATTTTGCAGCTTGGTTTGGTTGAGCCTTTTTCGGAGCCTTCCCCCTGCTCCTTCCCCAATGACCAAAACATCATAAAAGTATTCCTGGCCTTGAGCGTTAATTATGTACTTTTTTTCAGTATTTATATCGGTGATTTCTTGATTTTCTTTTAATATGCCTCCTCTTTTGACATACTCATCAATCAGAAGGTCATCAAATTGCTCCCTCTTTATCAGTTGTATTCCTATATCGTTTTTAAACCTCAAATTTAAATCTGCCCCATCAGAAATATTAATGTAAGGAGGTTCAAAGGCAATGTGGTTATAGGAAATATTCAATAAGCTTAACTCTTCTCTCCCCTTGGGAGTTATTAAGCCTCCGCACAACTTGTCCCTTGGAAAAGTCCTCTTTTCAAATAAAATCGGTTTTATGCCCTTTTTCAAAAGCCACAGGCCCGCAGATACCCCTGAAGGCCCCCCGCCAACTATTAAAACATTCATTATTTACATGCTCACCTTCTTTTCTGCATAAAAAAAGTCCGTTTAGTGCACTATTTTATTATATAAAATATACATAGAATTAGCAAGTAAACTAATCATACTAAAGGCAAAGCATACAACACATTGTCATTACTTTGAATAGATCACGAACTGTCATTCTGAGAGCTTCAGCTCGAAGAATCTCATGAGATCCTTCGCATGCCCTAAGGATGACATAAATAGATTCTTAATAACTTCAATTTTTGATTTAAATCAATTTAATATTCTAAAATTTGGTGTATAATAGGCATAACAATGATAGACAAATTTTAAGTATGTCACAAAATAAAATTAAAGGAGAGATGATAATGCAAAAAGCAACAATACAATTAGAAACATTGACTTGCCCTTCATGCATGCTCAAAATAGAAGGTGCATTAAAAACAGTAGACGGAATAGATAAGGAAAGCATAAATGTATCCTTCAATACAAGCAAGGTAAAATTAAATTTTGATGACGGAAAAACTTCAATAAATGATATCGAAAATGCCATCACTAAATTAGGATATGAAGTTAAAAAATCTACGGTAAAAGCCCTGTAGAAATCGACCCCCACGGCCGGGGGGAATGGCCGTGGGGGTCAATTTATCGGTGCCGGACTTATTGGTTTCCGGCACCTTTTCCGGTTTTCCGGTTACTTGCTGTCCTCATTGGCATAATAGTTCGAAATAATATAATCAAATAACAATTTTGATGCTACTATGCTTGTCATGTTGTTATAGTCCATTAAGGGGTTTACTTCTACTATATCTATTGCATCGATATAAGGAGCGACCAATTTTACAAACTTGAACAGCTGATAGCTTGTCAAACCGCCGGGCTCATTGGCCCCGGAGCCCGGAGCAAAGGCGCTGTCCAAAACATCAATATCAACCGACATATATATGTGGTCCGTACCCCGTGATGCTACCTCTAATGCCTTTTTGGCAACTTCCTCAATGCTGGTTTCTAAAACCTGATTAGCCGGAATCAGAGTAATTTTACTGTCCTTTATAAAATGATAATGTTCCGGTGAATTGTAGCTTCTCATTCCGATTTGAACAAAATTCTCGGGGCTTATCCTATCCAGTTCTGATGCCCGCCTCATTTGACTGCTTCCGGAATATAAGCCCTGAAT
>JAAYOE010000011.1 GCA_012520455.1 Tissierellia bacterium | reverse complement strand
TGGGACAAAAAGGACCGTCCCCAGTGTCTCATCAAGTGGGACAAAAAGGACCGTCCCCACCGACACCAAATCGAAGATTTGGTGTCGGTCGCTTAATTTTCTATGGATTCCAATATTTCGTTTATCGGCCTTTCATCTTCTTCATCTTCCGGTCTTTCATCTTCGGATGTGTCAAAATCAATTATTCCATTGATTATATCATCCAATAAACTTTGGTCATCTTCACTGTCTTCATCACCGTTTTGGTTACCTTCTTCTCTCAGCCACCTGTCATAATCCAATTTGGTATGCTGATAGCAGGTTCTGGTAGGTAACTGGTATTTAAAGTCTTCGGTTAACATTCCTTCAACACGTAAGTTTTCAACTTCAATTCCTAACACATGGGTTATTCTCCCGTTTTCATCAGTTGACATCTGGCCGGCATATATCTGCTTAAGCTCTTCCATGGAGAAAGTAATGCTGTCTTCCAATATTTGATGATAGAGTTTTATTGCTTCGTAGTTGGACTCTTTTTGGTAAGGGTCATATAGGGGGTCTCTGACTACGAAAACTCTATCTTCAACCACGTTGCCGGGACAGTTATGTGATTTCAGCATGAGAGAGATATTGCATACTTCAGCCTTAACATGAACATCACAGGTTTCTGTAGGCTGGGTTCCGGGTATAAAATATTCCGTTATAATCTGACTCCCTCTCTGGTCATGGGCACACAGGTCGCCGGGAAGCTTCCCGGATTGGGCACAAACACTTATGGGTATCAGATTTGGGCTGCGTGTGAAGGTTGCAGGTTCCAGACCTTCGTGAATAGGAGTCATGATAGCGCTCCAAAGCCTTGCATTGTTGCCGCTGTCTCCTGAAAGCTTCATCTGAACATTATCATTGCCAACCCAGATTCCTCCTACATAGTAGGGGGTAAAACCAACAAACCAAAAGTCTCCGTTTGCCTGGGTAGTTCCTGTCTTTCCTGCTGCATCTATTCCGAATTCTCTAGGGAGTCTGGCCCTGTATGAAAGTCCCTGAGTTACCGTTGTTTTTAAGATATCCTTCATTAATGAAGCGACTTCGGGGTTGACTGCCACATGGGTTTCAGGTATCTTTTCCAATATGGTTTCGCCCTTGGAGTTAACTACCTTGGTATAAATTATCGGCTCTACATATATTCCGTCATTGGCAATAGTGCCGTAAGCAGCCGTCATTGCCAGGGGTGAAAAACCTTTTGTTAAACCTCCCAAGGCAAGGGATGCCAAATTCACATCATTGTAGTAGGGGTCCTCCTGAGGAGAAACAAAGGTGTCATTGTTTGGATTGTCTGTATCTATGAGGCCTAAGTTTGCCAATGAGTTCATAGCAGCTTCAAGACCTATTGTTTCAAGCATGGTAACAGCATTCGTGTTTATGGACTGCTCAATTGACTTTCTTAGGGTTTGGATACCCCAATATTTTATATTTCTGTGCTCATACCAGTTTTTAGGCCATCTTTCACCGCTGGCATTGTATTTTGGCAGGTCATCTATGGGGTAGGCGGCTGAATACCCTAAATCAAGGGCAGCCAAATATACGGACAGGGGCTTGATAGTTGAGCCCGGCTGTCTTGCTGCATCCGTTGCCCGATTGAAGGTCTTGCTACCTTCAATCTGTCTTCCTCCGATTATCCCTTTGATTTTTCCTGTTCTGTAATCTATTATTACAGCTGCCGACTGTGGCTGTACGATGCCATTTTCCTGGAAGAAGAAATAACCTTCCGGTATTGTTAAGACACCGTCACTTCCTATGTTAAACATGCCGGGATTTTTATCCAAATAGGCTTTCGGAATTCTGAAGGTTCCTTTGGTGCCTTTTTTATCTATTATTTCATAATTGTTTCCCACATTCAGAGCTCCTATGGAGTGAGAAACGAAGTTCATTTCATCATCAATCGTATAAGCATCTACAATATCTATGTTTGAAGTATAAATGTCGAATTTTTTTGAGCTGATTACCAAATTCCCGCTTTCATCAATTTCGTATTCATCCGGGTTCAGGTATATGCTGTTTTCTTCATTCATTATGTTTTCTTTGGCGTAAAATATGAGCTGGCCGCTTTCATTAAGTATGTTAAATTCTGCGTCAAGCATTCCGGTTCCTTGGCCTCCGGACCACCTGAAGTATCTCCAGTCCTGGGCTATGGGCTTATCTCCCGCAGGTTCGGCACCCAAATACAATACAGAAAAGTTATCATAGGACTCCTCAAGAGACTTTTGAATATTAACATCAATGGTTGATGTAATGGTCAAACCGCCCTTGTAGAGGTAATTTTCAGCTGCCTCATAGGTTAAGTCCTGAGAGGCCATTAAATCTTCAATTACTTTTTCTTTAACATAATCCATGGGTGTCGATGAAATACCTTCTATTTTTTTCTGACCGGGATTTAAGGCAAGCCGCATGTTTTCAGCTAAGGCTGCGTCATATTCTTCCTGACTGATATATTCCAAATCCAGCATCCTTTTCAAGACGTCATGCTGCCTGTCAACGGCATTTTGATTGTAGACACACGCATATTGGACAGACCCTATAAATACGTATCCCACTATATCTTCCTCGGGAACATCGTCGATGCTGTTCAAGCTGTATCTGCTGTAAAGGGCATATGACGGTCCTTTTGCTGCTCCAGCCAAGAAGGAGGACTCTGCCAGGGTAAGCTGGCTTACATCCTTTGAAAAATATGTAAAAGCTGCTGATTGAACTCCATAGGCACTTTGACCCAAGGGGATGGTGTTCAGGTAATTTTCAAGAATCTGCTCTTTTGAAAGGACTCTTTCTACCTGGATTGCCAAATACATTTCCTTTATTTTTCGCTCCCAGGATTTTTCGTTGGTCAAATACAAATTCTTAACCAACTGCTGGGTAATGGTGCTGGCTCCCTGTGCCATAGGGTCACCGGTCCTTAAATTGTTCAAAATAGCCCCTGCAATACGTTTAATATCGATGCCGAAATGGTCTTTGAACCTATGGTCCTCTATGGCAATGAATGCATTTTGCAAATGTTCGGGTATTTGACTCAGTGGAACTATTTCTCTGTTTTCATTGGGATCGTGAATTTGCTCGATGATATTACCGTTTTCATCCACGATGACCGAGCTCTCGGTCAGGGTATTGAGAACATTGGTTGCGTCTATTTTCGGGGCGCTTTTTACTATTCCCAAAACCATTCCCAAAACAGCTCCGCCGGCTATGATTATGGCAGCAAGAATGACTAAAAGGCTCACTCTTATGATGACTTTTCTTTTCTTTTTTGACATTCTTTTTTTCTTATTATTTTTATTTTTAAGCTCTGAATTGTTTTCATTTGTTTCAAGATCTTTTTTTCCTTTGGACATAAAATACCTCCGGGTTGCTTTAGTTAGTATACCACAAATAAAAAAAATATTTTCAAAGTTTTTATTATCCTAATAATTATATAATAGTAAGGGCATGAAATCAATACATTTAAAGTCCCTGAAGGAAATTTATGAAATCTTTAAGATTCCTGTTTGGCGGCTTGTACTCTAATTAAAGAGTAATTGCAAAAATACATTTACAATGTTATAGTATTGTTATCTTGAGATATCGATTTTTAGGATTACTTAAAGTGCGGAGGATAAATGGAAAAGGAAAGATGTTTACTGGTTGCGGTCCAAGTGGCGGACCAGGAAGAAAACGACATGGAGGAGCTCGGCTTGTTGGTTGAAACTGCCGGAGGAGAAGTAGTATCAAGCATCATTCAGAACAGGCAAAGCATTGATACAAGATTTTATGCAGGCCGGGGGAAAATTGAAGAAATCGCAAATTACGTAAAAGAATTAGATATAGATACTATAGTCTTTAATGATGAATTGAGCGGGTCACAAATACGGAACATAGAAGAAATCGTGGAAGCAAAGGTCATTGACAGGACTAACCTCATACTTGACATATTTGCCAAAAGAGCCTTAACCAAGGAAGGCCAGCTGCAGGTTGAGCTGGCACAGTTAAAGTACAGCCTGCCCAGACTTATAGGGGTCAATAAGAACCTGTCCCGATTAGGGGGAGGAATAGGTACGCGAGGGCCCGGGGAGCAAAAGTTAGAAACCGACAGGAGAAGGATAAAAGAAAGGATTTCAGACATCCAAAACCAATTGGAAGAATTGGAAAAGGTAAGAGAAACCAAAAGAAAGAAAAGAATGAAGGACCAGGTCCCTGTTGTATCGATTGTAGGCTACACCAATGCAGGAAAATCAACATTATTAAATGCATTGATGGACAATGAATACAAGGATGAAAGCGAAAGCAAAAAGGTTTTTGCCCATGATATGCTTTTTGCGACCCTTGATACAGAGCATAGGAGGGTGAAGCTGCCCGGAGGAAGAAGGGCTGTTTTTTCCGATACGGTAGGATTTATTAAGAAGCTTCCCACTCAAATTATTGAAGCCTTCAAGGGAACCTTGGAGGAAATCAAGTATGCGGACCTGATAATTCATTTAATTGACATAAATGATGAAAATCTTACTGCCCATAAGGAAACAACAAGCCGGCTTATAGAAAAGATTACCGGCAGCGATATTCCGGTTCTGACCGTTTACAATAAGGTTGATAAAATTTTAAACGAAAAAACATCGGTTTTAAATAATGGAATTATTTATATTTCAGCAAAACATAAATACAGGATCGATGAGCTCTTAGAGGCGGTGGACAGGAAAATTAACGGCCCAAAAAACTTTTATGATTTAATAATTCCCAATGATAGGTTAAAAACTTATTATTGGCTGTATGAAAACAGAAAAACCGATAATGTCAAGTTTGACGGTGACGGTGTTTCATTAAGGGCTTTGCTGTATGAGAGCGAAAAGGAAGAATACAAGTCTTACATGGGAGAAAGTAATGGGTAATTATAAATCTATCCACAAAATCGGAAGAGATGAAATAATTATTAACAAGTCTAAGTTCATAGGGACTGCATGTCCTGTTGAAACCGAAGAAGAAGCCCTGGCCTTCATCGATAAAAT
>JAAYOE010000094.1 GCA_012520455.1 Tissierellia bacterium | reverse complement strand
TGTTTTTGAAAATGTAGCTAAGGTTCTTGAATTAAACAAGTCATTAAGTGAGTTATGCACTGAAGAAAACAAAATAGAGGCTGGTATTTTGAGCCTAAAGCCATGGTGCGGGTATGATATTCCTCTAAATATGACTGAAACCAAGTATACCAGCATAATAATGGGTGTTATACCTAATATTGTCGAAATGGATGAGTTGAAATCCCAGCTCCTTCAGACAAATGACAGATGTTTAGTGAATTTAATTGACAGTGACAAGGACCAACATTATTGCTCATTTATTTGTCTTACCGAAGAAAAAGAGGATATTTTAGAATTTTTAAAACAATATGGTTTTTCTGCTGTGACATTTAAAGAGCTTAGGGGTACTGCAGCAGATAACATCACGCAGTATGAAAACAGCTTAAAAGATATTTCTGCAAAAAGAGATATGGTAGAAGACAGTATTAGAGAATTAGTTACCTACAAAGAAGAAATTCAACTTTTTTACGACCATCTGATTATTGAAAGAGATAAATATAATATACTGAGTAATATGTTAAAAACAGATACAACCTTTTATATTGAAGGATGGATACCTGAAGCTAACAAAGAAAGTGTTCAAGAAGTTTTGGATGAATACCAATGCTGGTATGATATCAAACCACCCGAAGAGGGGGAGGAATTTCCGATCTTAATGAACAACAATTCATTTGTGCAGCCATTTGAAACAATAACTGAATTATACAGTTTACCTTCATCTTCAAATATTGACCCGACAGTGTTTATGGCACCATTTTACTGTGCATTTTTTGGACTTATGTTAGCAGACTTAGGATATGGTGCGATTATGTCCATTTTATGTTTTTTCGTGTTAAAGAAATTTAAACCTGAGGGCGGTATGCAAAGACTGTTGAAGGTATTCTTATATTGCGGCATTTCTACTGCATTTTGGGGTGTAATGTTTGGAAGTATGTTTGGTGATGCAATACCGGCTGCTGCTAAGTTACTGTTCAATTCTGATTTCACAATAAAGCCACTTTGGTTAAATCCGATGGAAGAACCTATGACTTTACTTATATTTTCATTTGTATTCGGTGTTATACATTTGTTTACAGGTATGGCGGTTAATGCTTATATGCTTATAAGAGATGGCAAAACATTGGATGCAATATTTGATATAGGTTTTTGGTATGGCTTTATTATAGGAATAGCACTTTGGCTATTCGGAAATATTATAATACCCGGATCTGACATAGTAGGTAAATGGATGACAATAGTATTTGCAATCGGGTTAGTTTTAACACAGGGAAGGGCTAAAACAAATGTGATTAGCAGATTAACCAGCGGTGTTCTCAGCTTATATGATATAACAGGTTATTTAAGTGATATTCTTTCATATTCAAGATTGCTTGCTTTAGGATTGGCAACCGGTGTTGTATCTTCAGTAGTAAGCATACTTGGCTCAATGGGAGGCAGAAACATTTTTGGAATTCTTCTGTTTGTAGTTGCGATGACTATAGGTCATAGCTTTAACTTTGCAATAAATGCCCTTGGAGCATTTGTTCATGCGGCAAGATTACAATATGTTGAGTTTTTTGGTAAATTCTATGAAGGCGGTGGAGAGGCATTTAATCCACTAATTAAAAAAACTAAATATTACAAAATTATCAAGGAGGATATTTAAATGAACATTTTAACAAGTGGTAATTTCTTAGCAATTTTAGGTGCTTCTGTAGCAGCATTAGCAGGTATAGGAAGTGCAATAGGAGTTGGAATAGCAGGTTCGGCTGCTACGGGAGTTGTAGCGGAAGATCCCAAAAAATTCGGTTCCACATTGATTTTGCAGGCATTACCGGGAACACAGGGTATTTATGGTCTTCTCATAGCATTTATAATTTTGAATAAAATCGGATTGTTAGGCGGCAGTATGGCAGATTTGACGGCAGCCCAAGGTGGCTTCTTCTTGGCAGCTTCACTTCCTATAGGTATAGTAGGTATTATTTCTGCTATACATCAAGGTAAGGTTGCTGCATCAGGTATAATGCTTGTTGGAAAGAGACCTGAAGAAATAGCAAAAGCTATGGTTTATGCCGCAATGGTTGAAACATATGCCGTTTTAGCACTTCTTATTTCATTCCTTATGATAAATGGAATTGCAATTTAAAGTCTTTATGTTTAAAAAATATCAATATAAGGATGTGATAAGGTGAGCATTGACAACATAACATCAAAGATATTAAGCGATGCGAAGAATAGCGCTGATTCTTCTTTGATGAATGCAGAAAACACAAAACAGGAAATAATAAACAAGGCTAAAACTGAAGCTGAAGCATTAATAAAAACTGAAGCTGAAAGGGCTGCAAAGGATGCCGAAGACTTAAAAAGCAGGAAGGTATCGGCCGCTGAGCTTCAAGGAAGGAAAATGCTTTTGTCAGCAAAACAGGAAGCTATTAAAAATAGCTTTGACGCAACAATTCATAAACTTAAAGCAATGCCGGAAGATGAATACCTGAATTTTTTGGTGCAGGAAATTTTGAGGATTCCCGATTGTGAAGGAAGTATTGTTTTAAACGCCAAAGACAGGGAAAATATAGGCGAAAGATTAGTAAAAACCGTCAATGAAAAGTTAGGGGCAGAAAAGGTTGCTTTAAGCGAGGATACAGTTGAAACCAGCGGCGGGTTCGTGCTGAAAAGAGGAAAGGTTGAAATAAACAATACCTTTGAAACCCTTTTGGATGCCATGAGAGACGAGCTAACAGGTGAAATTGCAAATGTGCTTTTTAAATGATTTTCCTGCCCGAAAGGAGGAATGACTTTGGCGAAGATTAAGGAATCTGATTATTTACATTCTGCTTCGAGAGTGAAAAGCATAGAAAAACATATGCTTACCCGTGAGAGAGCAGAAAAAATGATAGATGCAAAAACAATGGAAGATGCCATTAGGGTATTGGATGATTGTTACTATGGTTACTTAAATGAAATAACTGATTTTGAAAATTATGATAATCTTCTGATTGAAGAGCACAAGAAGACATATGATTTCATAAAGTCCATTGCACCTGATCCGGAGCATTTCAATATATTTTTGTATCCATACGACTATCATAATTTGAAAGTATTGATGAAGAACGAGTATTTGAACAAGGATGAAACAGATATTCTTGTGGATACGGGAACCATTGACCTAAATGTTTTAAGACATTCTTTAAAAGAAAGAAAATTTTCCGAATTGACCGAGAATATGGGAAAAGCATTGAATGAAATAATTGAAGATTTCCCAAAAACAAAAGATCCTCAGCTCATAGATATTGTATTGGACCGATATTGTTTTGATGAAATGCTTAAAGCTGCAGAAAAAACCGGCAACAAATTTATCACAGATTATGTAAAGATGCAGATTGATTCCATTAATATCAAGACCTATGTAAGACTTAAGAAAATGAATAAATCATGGGATTTTTTCAGCAAGGTATTTTTGCATGGGGGTACGATACATGAGCATATATTCATAAGAAATTATGATGAACCTTTTGAAAAATTTGGAGAACTTCTTTTAGCTTACGGTTTTAAAGATGTATTTCTTGAAGGAACAGAAGCATTAACTGAAACAGGAAAGTATACAAAGCTTGAGAAACTTTTAGATAACAAGCTTATGCAGCATGTTAAATCTGCCAAATATGTTCCGCCTTACGGGATAGAAACTCTTGCAGGATATCTCATAGCTAAAGATAATGAAATTAAAATTGCACGAATAATTCTGGCAGGAAAAACAGCAGGCATCTCGCCGGAACTTATAAGGGAGAGGGTGAGAGAAACTTATGTATAAGATAGGAATTATCGGAGACAAGCAAAGTGTTCAAGGATTCAAGGCTGTTGGCTTAGATGTATTCGATTGCAATAAGGCAGATGAAGCAAAACGTACTCTTCATAATATTGCAGATGACAACTATGCAATAATTTATGTGACTGAAAGCTTATATGACCAAATAAAAGAATCAATATATGAGTATAATGAAGAGCGTCTGCCTGCAATTATTCCCATACCCGGCATGCAGGGGTCCTTGGGCCTGGGGCTTAGGAATATAAAGATGGCAGTTGAAAAAGCAGTCGGTGCTGACATATTGTTTAGTAACGATTAGGTAAAATAAAGAAAGCAGGTGATTATTTTAATGAGCCAAGGTAGAGTAGTTAAGATATCCGGTCCGCTGGTTATTGCAGATGGCATGAAAGAAGCCGATATGTTTGACGTTGTCCGCGTTAGCGAGCAAGGCCTCATAGGGGAAATAATCGAGATGCGCGGTGAAATGGCATCCATACAGGTTTACGAAGAAACATCAGGCTTGGCCCCGGGAGCACCGGTTGTTTCCACGGGAGCGCAGCTTTCTGTTGAATTGGGACCCGGACTTATTGAAACAATATATGACGGTATACAAAGGCCCTTGGAAGAAATAAGAAGAATAGCGGGACCTAACATCACAAGAGGAATAAGCATTCCTGCCCTTAACAGGGAGAAGAAATGGGACTTTGTTCCTGCAGCAAAGGCAGGAGACAAGGTTCAGGCAGGAGATATAATAGGCAGTGTACAGGAAACCATAGTTGTAAACCATAAGATCATGGTTCCTTATGGAATTTCAGGAGAAGTTGTTGAAATAAAGGAAGGAAGCTTCACGGTTGAGGAAACTGTATGTGTCGTAAAGAAGGATGACGGCCAAGTTGTTAACCTGACCATGATGCAGAAATGGCCTGTAAGAAAGGGACGTCCCTACAAGGAAAAATTGGTACCCGAAAGACCCTTGTTAACAGGTCAAAGGGTTATAGATACTTTGTTCCCCATTTCTAAGGGTGGGGTTGCAGCTGTTCCGGGACCCTTCGGAAGCGGAAAGACGGTTGTACAGCACCAGCTGGCAAAATGGGCAGATGCTGAAATAGTTGTATATATAGGATGCGGAGAACGTGGAAATGAAATGACCGACGTTTTAATGGAGTTCCCTGAGTTAAAGGACCCGAGAACAGGGGAATCATTGATGAAACGTACCGTTCTTATTGCAAATACATCCGACATGCCCGTTGCGGCCCGTGAAGCATCAATTTACACGGGAATTACAATAGCTGAGTATTTCAGAGATATGGGTTATTCCGTAGCACTGATGGCAGACTCTACATCCCGCTGGGCGGAAGCACTTCGTGAAATGTCCGGTCGTCTTGAAGAAATGCCGGGTGAAGAAGGTTATCCCGCATACCTGGCATCCCGTCTTGCACAGTTCTATGAAAGAGCCGGAAGAGTAATTAGTTTAGGTACAGAGGGAAGAGAAGGAGCCTTGTCTGCCATAGGAGCAGTATCGCCTCCGGGTGGAGATATCTCAGAGCCGGTTTCTCAGGCTACCCTTCGTATAGTAAAGGTGTTCTGGGCACTTGATGCACAGCTTGCATACAGCAGGCACTTTCCTGCGATTAACTGGCTTACAAGCTATTCCTTGTATGTTGACAGGTTAGGCCCCTGGTTTGATGAGAATGTCGCAAGAGATTGGACTGAAATGCGTAATGAAGTTATGATGCTTCTCCAGGAAGAAGCAGAATTAAATGAAATAGTTCAGCTTGTTGGTGTTGACTCATTGTCAGTCTATGACAGGTTAAAGTTAGAGGCGACCCGGTCCATAAGAGAAGACTATCTGCACCAAAATGCTTTCCATGAAATTGATACTTACTCATCCCTTGAAAAACAGCATAAACTCCTGTCATTAATCTTGAGATTTTATCACAAGGGTATAGAAGCATTAAATAATGGAGCAGATTTCAAAGCCTTATCAGAGCTTGAAGTAAGAGAAAGGATAGGAAGATATAAATATACGGAAGAAAAGGATATTAAGGATGCCTACGAAGACATCGCAAAACAAATAGATAAAGACGTCATGGCTTTATCAGCAAGCAAGGAGGTTGAGTAAAATGATTAAAGAATACAGGACCATATCTGAAGTAGCAGGACCTTTGATGCTTGTTAAGGATGTTGAAAATGTTGCATATGATGAGTTGGGAGTAATTGAACTTCCAAACGGTGAAATGAGAAGCTGCAGGGTTCTTGAGATTAACGGAAGCAATGCATTGGTTCAATTGTTTGAAAGCGCCGCCGGAATCAACTTAGCTGAGTCCAAGGTAAAGTTCCTGGGAAGAGGAATGGAATTTGCTGTTGCGGAAGATATGCTGGGGCGTGTATTTGACGGACTTGGCAGGCCTATTGACAAGGGGCCCGAAATAATTCCGGAAAAGAGATTGGATATTAACGGCCTTCCCATGAATCCTTCAGCAAGAGACTATCCTAATGAGTTTATTCAAACAGGTGTTTCTGCCATAGACGGTTTGAACACCTTGGTAAGAGGACAGAAGCTGCCTATTTTCTCGGGATCCGGACTTCCTCATGCTAACCTGGCGGCACAAATTGCCCGTCAGTCAAGGGTTTTGGGAACCGAATCCAAATTTGCCGTTGTATTTGCCGCAATCGGTATAACCTATGAAGAAGCGGATTTCTTTATTTCCGACTTCAGACGTACGGGAGCAATCGACAGAACGGTATTGTTCATGAACTTAGCAGATGACCCGGCAATTGAGCGTATATCCACTCCTCGTGTGGCCTTGACGGCAGCTGAGTATCTGGCTTTTGATAAAGACATGCACGTATTGGTTATATTGACGGATATAACAAACTATGCGGAAGCTCTTCGTGAAGTATCTGCTGCCCGTAAGGAAGTTCCCGGCAGACGTGGTTATCCGGGCTACCTTTACACCGACTTAGCTACAATTTATGAGAGGGCAGGAAGAAAAAGAGACCATGAAGGGTCCATAACTATGATACCGATTCTTACAATGCCTGAGGACGACAAAACACATCCAATCCCCGACCTTACAGGATATATTACGGAAGGACAGATTATTCTTTCTCGTGACCTCTACAGAAAGAATATCAAGCCTCCCATAGACGTTTTACCTTCCCTGTCACGTTTGAAAGACAAGGGTATAGGCAGGGGGAAAACCAGGGAGGATCACTCTGACGTATTAAACCAGCTCTTTGCTGCCTATGCAAGAGGTAAGGAAGCAAAGGAACTCATGGCTATCCTTGGGGAAGCGGCACTATCCGATGCCGACAAATTCTTCGCAAAATTTGCTGATGAATTTGAAAAGAGATATGTATCCCAGGGCTATGAAACAAACAGAACAATTGAAGAAACATTGGAAATTGGATGGGACTTGCTGACCCTCCTTCCCAAGGCAGAATTGAAACGTATCAGAGATGAGTATCTTGAGAAATATTATCCGAAAAAAGAATAGCATAGGGGTGGTTATGTGGCAAGATTAAATGTTAATCCTACCAGAATGGTTTTAACCTCCTTGAAAAACCGTTTAAGGGTGGCTGTAAAGGGCCACAAAATGCTCAAGGACAAACGGGATGAGCTCATGAAACGGTTCTTGGAGCTTGCAAGAGAGAATAAAGCTCTCCGTGAGCAGGTTGAAGCACATATCGGCGATGTTTATTCAAATTTTGTAATTGCCAGTGCCGTAATGTCCTCGGAGGTTTTGGAGGAAGCCCTCATGTATCCAAAACAGGGTGTAACCATAGAGGTGGGCAGAAAAAATGTAATGAGCGTAGATGTTCCTGTGTTTGATTTTAAAACTACGACAGATGACACTGCAAATATCTACCCTTACGGTTTTGCCAATACTTCAGCTGAACTTGACAATGCAATCGAAAATTTGTCAAATATTTTCCCTGAGCTGTTAAAATTGGCAGCTGTAGAAAAAGAAGTTCAACTTCTTGCAGCTGAAATCGAAAAAACAAGAAGAAGGGTTAATGCACTTGAATATATAATGATTCCTCAGCTTGAAGAAACAATCAAGTATATTCAAATGAAGCTTGATGAAAATGAAAGAGGAAATCAAACAAGGCTCATGAAGGTTAAGGACATGATGGTCCAGGAAGCAATCGAAGAAAAGCAGCAGTTTACCAAAGAAGCTATTAACGAATATGTAAATAAATAAATTTTGTCGTTGTGTATTGATTTACCGGGGACCCTCCTTCAAAGTTGAAGGAAGGTCCCTTTTTTTCTTGACAAAAAGCTCATAGGGGTATATACTTTGATTATCAAATAAATTGAAATTAAAAATAAAGGCGGCATATGAAGTTAAAAGAATTGAAAATAGGAGATTTAAGAGCTGATCTTCCCCTAGTCCAGGGGGGCATGGGTATAGGCGTTTCTCTTTCAAACTTAGCGGCAGCAGTTGCAAATGAAGGCGGTATAGGAACTATATCCGGCGTTCAGATTGGTTTTAGAGAGCCTGATTTCTTAAGGGACCCTGTGGGAGCCAATTTAAGGGCTATAAAAAAAGAAATACAAAAGGCAAGGGAGAAAACGAAGGGAATCATAGCCATGAATTTTATGGCAGCCATGAACAATTACGAACTTTATGTAAAAAAGGCAGTCGAGGAAAAGATTGATTTGATTGTATCGGGTGCAGGCCTTCCCTTTGCTCTTCCAAAATTGGTAAAAGGGACGAATACAAAGATAGCTCCCATAGTATCTTCGGTAAAGGCTGCAAAAATTATTATAAGGAGTTATCTGAAATCGGACAGGCTGCCTGATGCGCTGATTGTAGAAGGTCCCCTGGCAGGAGGTCATTTAGGATTTAAGATGGAAGACTTGCTTGAAAACAAATGCAAGTCATTAATTGATATAGTTAAAGAAGTTAAACTTTTGTTAAGTACCTTTGAAGAGGAGTATAAGGTAAAAATTCCTTTAATAGCAGGCGGGGGTATAAGGACAAGGGATGACATCAATGGACTTAAAGAAGCAGGAGCAGACGGGTTTCAAATAGGAAGCCTATTTGTCCCCACGACAGAATGCGATGCTCACCAAAATTTTAAGTCAGCATATATTAATGCATGTGACGATAAAATCAGGATTATAAAAAGCCCGGTAGGAATGCCGGGAAGGGCCATAGAAACAAATTTTCTCACCCAAGGTGACAGAATCATAAAAAAGTGTCACAAGTGTATGCCTGACTGCAACCCCAAAAAAATTCCATACTGTATATCCCAAGGATTGATAAATTCCGTGGAAGGCAGAGACGGCCTCATTTTTTCAGGTGCAAATCTGAGCGAGGTAAATAGGATGACAACAGTGAAGGAAGTAATAAACAATTTAGTCGGCCAATGATACATTATATATAATTCCTCTGAATATGACAAGGGGACGGGGGTAGTGTCATCAGTTATACATCTTCGTCTCCTTGTCATATTATTAGGGATGGTTCTTGTCATCATATATGCATGAAAATACATATATGTTTTAGGTTCATGGACAAAACGACATTTTTGCCTGTCTATGAATACATTTATATAAATTTATGGGTAAATTAATTCAAAAAAAATCTTGACAAAACTTTTGTCTTGGTGTAGTATGTTTTTCAATATTAATATTTTGCTGTGATGAGGAATAGTAATGAAACACGGACCCAGAGAAAAGGTTGCAGGGTGAAATACCTTTGTCCCAATGTTGATTGAACCCGCCTCGGAGCGTTTGGGTGTAACAACCCAAAGGGCATCCCCCCTTATTTAAATGAGACGCTGTATATAATGCAGTTAGAGTGGTACCGCGGACATCCGCCTCTTTTTGAGGCGGATTTTTTTGTAAATTACTGATTTTTTCAATATTGAAAAGAATGAAAACCTATAAAACAAAATTAATAAGGAGGTTCAAATAATGATAATGATTGGGGACACATTACAGATTTTTGTATCAATGATTATTTACATGGCCGTTGTTATAGGTATCGGTTTATATTTTGCAAAACGTGCCAATGAGAGCAGTGAAAACTATTTTTTGGGAGGCAGGACACTTGGTCCCCTGGTTACGGCTATGAGCGCCGAAGCATCGGATATGAGCGGCTGGCTTCTGATGGGTCTTCCCGGGGTTGCCTACTGGTACGGCTTAAGCGATGCTGCATGGACAGCAATAGGTTTGGCGGCGGGAACCTATTTAAACTGGCTGTTTATTGCCAAAAGGCTGCACAACTATTCGGTTGTGGCAGACAACTCGATTACCCTGCCGGATTTTTTCAGCAATCGTTTCAAAGAAAAAAACAAGATAATAATGATAATATCCGCAGTTTTTATTTTGGTTTTCTTCATTGTTTATGCTTCCAGCTGCTTTGTGACAGTAGGCAAGCTTTTTAATGCCTTATTCGGTTTTAAGTACCGGTACATGATGATTTTGGGAGCTGTCTTTGTTTTATTTTACACCTTTATAGGGGGTTTTCTGGCAGAAAGCGCATCGGATACCATGCAGGCCTTTGTAATGATTATCGCCTTGGTTGCAGTTTTGTTTGTAGGCACTGCTGCAGCTGGAGGGGCAACACAGGTTATAGAAAATGCCAAAGAGATTCCCGGGTTTTTTGAATTTTTCGGCATAGCATCTCCTGCCGTAGCAGATGGCATGCAAGAGGTAATAAAGGGGGTGCCTCAGTATAATGCGGCCGGTGAATACGGTATGTATACAATATTGTCAACCCTTGCATGGGGCTTGGGTTATTTCGGAATGCCCCAGGTGTTATTAAGGTTTATGGCGATAAGAAATCCTGACGAATTAAAGATATCCAGAAGAATAGCGACGGTTTGGGTGATTATTTCCTTAGGAGCTGCCGTGGCAATAGGAATAATCGGAAAAGCAGTATTCCCTACAGTACATTTAACCTACAGCGACTCGGAAAATATTTTTATCGTACTGTCAACCAAGCTGCTTCCGACTTTTCTTGCCGGCTTTGTATTGGCGGGAATTTTGGCAGCCACAATAAGTTCATCCGATTCCTATTTGTTGATAGCAGCATCAGCTTTTTCCAAAAATATATACCAGCGTTTAATTAAGAAGGATGCGACGGACAAGGAAGTTATGAATGTTTCGAGGTTTGTTTTGGTGTCAATCTGCATCATAGGCATCTT
>JAAYOE010000010.1 GCA_012520455.1 Tissierellia bacterium | reverse complement strand
TGTTCCATTCTTTCCTTCCCTTCTTTCTTACAAATATTTTGAAAAATAATGCGTTAAATAAATAGTTCAGAGGCCCATAACCTCATTTATATTACTTTTTAAAGCTTTGGCCACCTCCTCCTAAATTAAATAAATTTTGTTATCGTTTTCAATTACTTTTATTATTGAAAACGTTATGGGTTTGATTATACTATGGTGATTTCTCTTTGTAAAGAATTAATTACAAAAATATAAATATTAGCAGGATTTGGAATATAATTATAAGCTAAGTGTAAAATTTATACCAAAACATAATTAAAGCTTAAACTGTGCCGTCTTGTAACAAAGGTGAGTAAATCCTTGATTTATATAGGTTGTTCTCGCTGGTCCTCTTGTATGATAATTTAATAAATATACATGCCATATGCTAAAATGCCTTATTGATTGCATATGATATAAATCTAAAAATTTGCAAACGTATTTTTCCGGTATTATACTACATTATAAGGTAATTGTCCAGTAAAAAGTATGTTATATAAATAACAATAAAAATAATATATTTATTCAATTAATAAACATTATATTATTGTATATTATGCCTTTTTTATGTATTAATTATATTAAAAAAGACTCCTCCGTAAGCAGGAGGAGTCTTTTTTAACTCCTGCTACTTTTCATTTATTGATAAGACTAAATTGAGAAGTATTCCTACTACGGCTGCACTTGCGATGGCAGGTGCTTCAATGCCGAACATGGGAATCATGCCGCCTTCAAATCCGAAACTTCCTCCCAGCCCAACTATTAAAATTACCGCTATGACCGCCAAATTCTTGGAGCTGAACATATCAACCTTTCTATCCAGCATAATGGTTATGCCCTGCGCTCCTATAACTCCGAACAAATATATGGACAAGCCGCCTATTACACATGTGGGAATGGAATATATTATGTTGATCAAAGGTGTGAAGCAGGAAATTATCATCGTCAATGCGGCTGCCAGCATTAAAACATGAATGGAAAAATTTTTGGATATAGCCATGGCACTTATATTTTCGCCGTAATTGGTTCCTGCCGGACCTCCTATAGCTCCGGATATGATATCACCTATTCCGTCACCTATAAGATTCAAGCCCAATTTATTCTCAATATCATATTTTTTGTTGATACCCTTTTTCTTTGCCAGGTCATTTACATAGATGTCCAATTGGTATACATGGGCCGTAGATTCCGGAATTGTTGCTATCGCAATGGGCATGATAGCTGCCACTGCTGCAAGAGTCGGTTTTGGGAAGGTGAACACGGGCAGATTAAATATCCCTGCTGTTTGAATAGTATCGAATGATATAAAAGGAATACCGGTTATCCTGCCTATTATTAAAGCTGCTATATAGCCTGTCATCAAGCCGAAGAGAATCGGAAGCTGGCTTAGTTTTCCCCTTAAGTACACCGAATACAAAATTGTCGACAGTAAGGTAATAATTGCAATAGTCCAGGCCCAGCTGCCTGCATAGGGGTTGCCTTGGGCAGCTTCCGGAAAAGATGCGGCATTTGTCATTGCATTTGCCGCCAAAGACAAACCTATTATGATAGCTATGCTGCCGGTCACGGTTGCGGGAAGAACCTTGTCTATTTTTTCTTTACCGGATTTGTTAATTATATATCCTGCAAGTATTGAAACAAAACCTGACATTACTATGCCAAATTGTGCTATGGAAATTTTATCATTCAGAGAATATGAGGCAAACTGTTCAGCGCTCATGATAGAGGCTATTGCCGCTATATATGAAAAGCTTGAACCATAGTAGAGAGGAATTTGTCTTCCTGTGATAAGTATGAATCCTAAGGTTGCCAGACCGCTGGCAAATATCGTAGTGGAAACGTGAAAACCTGTGATGAGAGCGACCAAGACAGTTGCGGGAAACATCACCACAATCTGCTGCAGGGCGAAGAAGATAAGACCAATCAGCGGCGGGCGCTCATCCGGCAAATAGCCCAAAACTTCATTTCTTGTTGTCATAACTACCTCCATATATTAAAAAAATCCTCGACCGGATGGTCAAGGATTATTATACACAATAAATTACATGAATATAAATCTTGACGGCATCACGGTACCGCTTTAAAGATTATTTTGGCTAATTATAACACTTATTATTTGTCCAGTCAACAAAAAATTCAATTATAATCATCTCTTTATTATTGGTTTTTCTTCCCTCTTATCTTAAAATCCTTCTCTATTTCGGATTTCCAGCTTGAGTCTACCTTTTTACCCATTCTCATTTCACTGACAAAATTGCATACGGCAGTGTAATTCAAATTGATGCCCTGGCTGTCAGCGCAGAAGTTTGTTGCCCTGTCTTCATGGATTCCAAAATCAGCCGCGGTTTTTACGGCATCTATATTTGCACCCAGAAAAACAAATTCCCAAGAATATTTTGCCTTCTGGTCTTCTATCATTCCTTTAACCTTATCCTTGGAGTATTCACGGCTTGAATTTTCCATCCCGTCCGTAATAATCACGAATATTACCTTGTCCGGCCGGTCTTCTTCTGCCGTATCGGATATTGATTTTCTTATATGGTTTATGGTTTTTCCAATTGCATCCAAAAGGGCTGTGGTGCCTCTAACAAAGTATTCCTTTTCGGTCATGTCCTCGACCTTTTTAATATTAACCCTGTCATGGAGCAATTCATAATCATGGTCAAAAAGCACGCTTGTAACAAGTGCATCTCCCGTTTCTTTTTTTTGCTTATCAAGCATTGAGTTGAACCCGCCTATGGTGTCTGATTCAAGGCCTGACATGGACCCGCTCCTGTCAAGTATAAAGACTAATTCCGTTAAATTTTTCATACTAATCCTCCATCCATTTTTGAATAAAGGATATCATTTATATAAAAAAAATGGTCGCTTTGAAAGCGACAATTATTAAAGTCCCAGAAGAGGCTGGTCGAATGCAAACAAGGCTTCGTTTATCTCAAAAATGTTATAGTTCTTTTCTTCCAAAAAATATTCCACGATAATATCGAACTTATTGCTGGGGGACAGGGCATAGCCTGCTCTTTGAAGCAAATCCTTGGTTTCGTCCACATTCAATTCCAAGGCAACTGCAAAAGCCAAGGCTGTATTCTTTTTTGGCTTATAATTTTTATCATTCCGTATTTTTGAAAAGAGTTTCCTGTCTATATTAGCCTTTTTATATGTTTCCACATCCGTCATGCCTTTTTCGTCAATGAGGCGTAAAAGCATTTCAGAAAAGGTTTCATCAAGCTGATTTACCACATCCTCTAAGGACCTGTGTGTTTTTTCTGTTACAAAAGCATGGTATAGGATATCCTCTTTCTGCAGTACCCTTCCTCTGTCTGAATACTCTCGTTCTTCCACATATCTGTCATCTATGTATTTTTTTATCCTGCCGAACAGTTTTTCACTGAAGGCAAATGCCTTCTTATCAAACATAACCAAGTAGACGGTCATATCATTATCCGTCAGGAAATCACTGATTGCCGAAATTGCGACCTTTAAGGCTTCATCTTTGGGATACCCGTAGATACCGGAAGAAATCAGCGGAAATGCAATTGATTCAAGCCGGTATTCCTTGGCTAATTTCAATGAATTCAAATAAGCATTCCTTAAAAGCTCTTCCTCATTGTAATTTCCTCCCCTGTAAACGGGACCTACGGTGTGGATTATGTATTTGGCCGGCAGTTTATATCCCTTGGTAATCACTGCTTGGCCGGTGTTACATCCTCCTATTTTATCGCATTCCGTCCTGAGGTCTTCTGCACCTGCAGCCTTGAAAATTGCCCCGCACACTCCCCCTCCCATCTTAAGGGCCGGATTGGCGGCATTTACTATTGCATCTGCCTTAACCTTTGTAATATCGTCTCTGATTATTTCAAAGGGCATCTTACCCCCTCCTTTTCCTCATATTATAATCCCTTACATCTTTATTATCAAGGGCTTTAAGAAGGGATTAATTGTTCAGTTGAACATTGTCGGAATTGACTCTTATTGCCCCCTTCATCTCCAAAAAAGTTAAATTGCTGAGCAACTCCCCCATGTCCATTTTTGTTTCCCGGCTCAATTCATCAAGGGTGTTTTTCCCCGATTTAAGGCAGTTTAAGATTTTTATTTCATCATCCGTCAAGTTGGTGACATCAGTTAAGGCATCTTGTTTTTTTACCCTTTCCCTCAATTCTATAATTTCTTCAATTATATCATCAATTGATCTCGTAATTTTAGCCCCGTCCCTTATGAGGGCATTGGTCCCCCTGCTGTACAAGCTGTCAATATTCCCAGGCAGGGCAAATATTTCCCTCCCCTGGTCGGCAGCATGGCCGGCGGTTATTAAAGTACCGCTTTTCTCTTGAGCTTCAATTACAAGGACCCCTTCGGAAAGCCCGCTGATAATCCTGTTTCTGTCATGAAAGTTGAATGCAACCGGCTGCATGTCGAAAGGATACTCGGTGATTACCGCACCCTTCTCGTCTTCGGATAACTGCTTAAAAAGCTCAAGGTTTTTCTTCGGATATACCACATTGATGCCGGAGCCGATTATTCCGAAAGTCTTCGCCTTGTATTTCAAGGCTGTTTTATGAGCAACTGCATCAATTCCGACAGCCAATCCGCTTACGATGTTGACTCCCAACTCGGACAATTCCCTTGTCAGCTTCTCTGCTGCCCACTTTCCATAGCTTGTAGCCTTCCTTGACCCTATTACCGCTATCGATATCTTGTTTATTCCATCCAAACTGCCCTTGTAATACAACAAATAGGGAGGACCGCTTATTTGTTTAAGTTTTTTGGGGTATCCTTCGTCGAAAATAGTAACTATTTTGACTTTTTCCCTTTTTAATCTTTCTAAGCATTTTTCTTCAAAACTTATTCTGATCCGGGAGAGTTTTGATATAGTATCTGCTTCAAGCATGGTTAAATTATATTTTTCCGATTCAAAATTATCCCATAGGTCGGCCGGAGAGCCGAAATAATCAAGGACCTGTGAGATCCTCTTGTTTGAAATTCCGCTGTCCGAAAGCCATAAGAGGGTCCTTTGGCCGATGGTTAACCTTTCCATGTTACCTCCAATACTTGCGGTCCAGGCTCCTGTACCGGATTGCTTCCGCAAGGTGCTTTGTTTCTATATTCTCCGAGTTTTCCAAATCCGCAATGGTTCTGGAAACCTTAAGAATCTTATTATAAGCCCTTACACTCAGACCCAAAACCTCAAAAGCGTTTTTGAGAAGGGATTCCGATTCCTTGTTGAGCCTGCAAAATTTTCCTATACCCTTTGCGGGCAGCTCCGAATTGGTGAGAATGCCCATATTCTCATATCTTTTCAGCTGGATATTCCTCGCCCTCACTATTCGCTTTTTAATTTCCGCAGAAGGTTCTTCTTCCCGCTTATCCTTTAGATCATCATATTTAACCGGGAGCACTTCAATTTGAATATCGATCCGGTTCAATAAGGGGCCGGAAATCTTGCCTAAGTATTTGTCAATTTGGCCTTGGCTGCAGGTACATTCATGGTTTGGGTCCCCCAAATATCCGCAGGGACATGGATTCATTGCGGCCACCAGCATAAACCTTGCAGGAAAGGTAAAAGAGCCGCTCGCCCTTGAAATGGTAATATTACCGTCTTCCATGGGCTGGCGGAGGACCTCAATTACACTTTTGGGAAATTCCGGAATTTCGTCTAAAAACAATACCCCGTAGTGAGACAGGGACACTTCTCCGGGACGGGGATTTGTCCCCCCTCCCGCCATGGATGTCCGGGAAGAAGTATGGTGGGGAGACCGGAAGGGTCTTTTGCTTATCAAGCCCCCCTTATTGGCCAGCAGGCCTGAAATGCTGTAGAGCTTTGTCACCTCTAAGGATTCATCGTATGTCAAATCAGGTAAAATTGTAGGGATACGCTTTGCAATCATGGTTTTTCCCGAGCCGGGGCTTCCCAAAAGGAG
>JAAYOE010000093.1 GCA_012520455.1 Tissierellia bacterium | reverse complement strand
TGTTGAAACTATAAAAATTTGATATATTCCCACAAACAGATAAAATGCTGTGGATTTGTTTCCACAAACGAACTGGCACTAAAATTGGTGATTTGACATTCATTCAATCAACTCGTGCCATGTTGAGTGCGTAGTATTGATGTCAAGGGTAGAGAAATAGGAGTGTTCAAGACACTGATAAATTAAGGGTTTCCACACATTGGTTTAATCTCACGGTTACTTTGCCGGAGGAGATAATGTTAGGAAACCCTTCTTTTTATTGTTAGTGGAAACATATCAACTTCCCCCCTGAAAGTGATAGGGTTGAGTTGACAGTTTTAGATATCGCTCGTTTTTATAGGGGGTGTGGAAACAAAATAGATGTCTTCTGTTTAATTTTTTCCCCTTCTTCTATTTCTTTCAATGATATCCCGTCTTTCATTTTCCATCCTACCAGTCCATTTACGTGGCCCCGATAACAAAAACAGCAGCATATGATGGACTACAGAAGCTCCTTGAGGCAAGCCCTCAATTAGCTATGGCTTATTTTTTACGGAAAAACTATTTAGAAAAATTTCGAAATAGATATTGACATTTTCTATTTTTTATAGTATATTCTATTTAGAAAACTTTCTAAATAGATAGGGGTGGTACTGTGGGATTTGGTGAAACATTCAAGGCCCTTTCCGATCCGGTAAGAAGAAAAATATTGGTTATGCTAAAAGAGGGAAAGATGTCTGCCGGAGAGATAGCCGAACAATTTGATATGACTCCTGCTACGATTTCCTATCACTTGTCTCAGCTTAAAAAAGCAGGATTGTTGTTTGAAACCAAATATAAAAATTATATATATTATGAAATCAACGTTTCGGTATTTGAAGAATTAATGTTGTGGTTCACACAGTTTGGAGGTGTTAATAATGAAATTGAAGGTTGACAAACTGTTGATAATAAGCACCCTTATTTGTCTGCTCCCAATAGTATTATCCTTGATTATGTACGATAAGTTGCCGGATACTATGCCTATCCACTGGGATAGCAAGGGGAATCCGGACGGATACGGCTCAAAGGCTTACGCTACCATAGGGATTCCCTTGATGATGGCAGGGCTGAATTTAATAACCCATTTTGCATTGAACACAGACCCTAAAAGGGCAAATCCTTCGGTAGTTTTAAAGGTTATCGGAAAGCTGACCATACCTTTTATGACCGTGACCTTGGTACCCATAACAATATTTGCCGGGTTAGGATATGACATACCCATAGAAAAGATAGTGCCTGCCTTTGTCGGCTTGTTATTTATTGTAATAGGCAACTACCTGCCAAAGAGCAAACAAAATTACACTGTTGGAATAAAGCTCCCCTGGACCTTGAATAATGAAACAAATTGGAATAAAACACACCGGCTGGCAGGATATTTGTGGATAGTGGGCGGAGTGGTGATGTTTGTTAACAGCTTTTTGCAAATAAACTGGATGCCTGTATTTATTGTAATAATGTCTATATTGGGTATTGTACCTGCAGTTTACTCATATATTTTGTATAGAAACGGATATTAAAAAGAGGATCTTATGAGATTCTTCGAGCTAAAGCTCTCAGAATCACAGTTTGTGAATATTCATAACAATGACACTCTGCGGGTTTTCATAGTAATGACACGTAGCTTATTCATAGCAATGACATATGTTATTCATAAAAATGACAGTATAAAAATGGAACAAAAAAGTGGCTTAGCCACTTTTTTATTTCATCTGATACATTCCTTTCTTTTCCATATACTTGAATATAGCTTCCCCATGTTGCTGCTCTTCTTTTTGAATATGGTTCAAGATGCTTCTTACCTGGGGAACTCTAAATTCAAATATCGCTGTGTCATATGCACCGGATACATACTTTTCAGTCATTAGCATATCGATGCAAAGGTCTTTGTCGGTATTGCCGGAGCCGGAGTTCCATTGGGATTTAAATGGCTGTTGTACGCCGGATTTCATCTGCATCTGGCTGCCTGACTGCTGGCTTCCCGATTGCTGGCCTCCCGATTGCTGACCGCCTGACTGTTGACTGCTTGATTGGCTCATGGATGGCATCTG
>JAAYOE010000092.1 GCA_012520455.1 Tissierellia bacterium | reverse complement strand
CAAGCATAAGAAAATAATAGAGTTAACTAATATATAAAATAAACGGGCGTTTGAGCGGATTTTAACTCAACCGCCCCTTTTGTATTTGCCGATAAAACCTTGTATACAATTTTCAAGCAAAAGGTTTTTTCTGTAAAGAATATGTTAAACTACTTATGATTAAACTTATGACTCAGGGGTATAATAAAGTTGATACTGATAGGAGAGGACAAATGAAAAAAATTCTAAGAGTAAATTTAAGAACAAAAAAAATTACATACGAAGGTGTTCCTCAGGAATATCTAAAAACAGGGGGCAGGGGATTAATAGCAAAAATAATGCTAAATGAAGTAAATCCTCTATGCGACCCCTTAGGTAGAGAAAATAAACTTATTATTGCCAACGGACTATTGACCGGAACCAATGTGTCCAGTGCAAGCAGAATTTCCATAGGAGCTAAAAGTCCCTTAACAGGTGGAATAAAGGAAAGCAACGGGGGAGGAATTACAGCCATGTGGCTTGCTTCCCTTGGAATAAAAGCTCTAATTGTTGAGGATATTCCTGAAGAAGATGAATGGTATTATATAAGAATAAATAAGGATAAATGCTCCTTGGAGCCTGCAGGACAGTATAAAGGAATGGGAACCTTTGAATTTTGTGAAAAAATGCTTGAAAAATACCCGGACTGTGCAGTTACATGCATAGGCCAAGCCGGTGAAAGATTGTACAGTATTGCCGGGATTGCGACTATGGACAAGGAGAAAAAACCTAACAGATATAGCGGCAGAGGCGGACTCGGAGCCGTGATGGGTTCCAAAAAACTAAAAGGAATTATAGTAGAAGAAAGAGGAACTGTTGAAATAAAGAATAGAGAAAAATACGATAAAGCACTCAAGGAATATTCATCTATAGTTTTAAATGCCCCTACCTCAGTTTCATACAAAACTTTGGGTACAGCTGCGACGGTAAGAACTTCAAATGATTTGACAGGACTTCCCGTGAAAAATTTCAAGGGGGAAAAATTTGAGCATGCAGAAGATATTTCAGGGGAAAGCTTGTATAAACTCATAAAAGAAAGGGGCGGAGATGGTAAGACTGCCCATGCATGTATGCCGGGCTGCTTAATACAATGCTCAAACGTGGTTCCCGACAGAGATGGAAAAACAATTGTGTCTCCCCTGGAATATGAAACGATAGGCTTAATGGGTTCTAATCTGGGAATTAAAGATTTAGATACAATTGCAAAACTAAATGCCCTATGCAACGACTTAGGAATTGATACCATAGAGACAGGGGCAGCCATGGGAATGGCAATGGAAGCAGGCATGGCGAAATTCGGGGATAATGAAGGAGCCTTAAAATTATTATATGAAATAATAAATGATACAGAGCTGGGAAAACTCCTCTCAAAAGGAACATTAGCTGCAGGAAAGACCCTTGGAGTTGAACGCATACCTGTTGTAAACGGCCAGGCAATGCCTGCATATGACCCAAGAGCAATAAAGGCAATGGGAGTTACCTTTGCAACATCTCCCATGGGTGCAGACCATACCTACGGTCCCATGATAAAGACGGATAATCCTCTTGGAGCCTCTAAAGATGCACAAACTTTAATGGCAAAAATTGACTGCATGGGAGTATGCATGTTTTTAAGAGGAGCAATTGCAAACCATATGGACCTCTTGGTTGATTTGATAAATGCGGTTCACGGCTGGAATTTAGACATGGATTGGCTTGAAAAAGCAGCCCTTGAAGCAATAAGAGATGAGCATAAATTTAATGAACTTGCAGGTTTTAAAAGGGAAGATTATCGTATGCCAAAGGTATTTACAGATACAAGAATAGAAAGTACCGGCCAGGTTTTTGATATAAGCCGGGATGAATTGGATGAATTGAGGTTATGGCATGATAAAAATCAAGTTATCTATCAGTGACAAGGATGTTGAAAATATTACACTAAACTATAAAGATATGACGATTGATGAAATAATTGCCGAATTAAAAATTGACAAAGACCAGATAGGTGCTGTCCTTGTCAACGGTATTCCAAAGAATTTTTCGGATAAGGTTGAAGATAAGTCGGAAGTATTTTTCCTGCCCATTCTCAGCGGCGGCTAACAGGGCTTCTATCTTCTTAAGCTACATGCAAATACATCATCATAAAATGACAGAAGGTTCCGGCTAAAACGAACAGATGAAATAATTCATGAAACCCAAACCATGGTTTATCTATGTTGGGTTTTTTTAAACCGTATATGACTCCTCCCACAGTGTATAAAAGCCCTCCCGCCACTAGCCAGAAGATACCGCCCGGGGCCATGCTTTCCACCAAGGGCATGAAAACAAGAACTGAAAGCCATCCCATTCCTAAATATAAGCCTGCGCTTATCCACCTGGGGGCATTTATCCAAAATATTTTAATAAATGCTCCTATTATTGTAATAGACCATACTAAGGCAAGCAATTTATAACCTAAATCCTTATTCAAAACTAAAAGGCAGACCGGGGTATATGTACCTGCTATCAAAACAAAAATCATTATGTGATCCAGCTTTCTCATTATGAGCTTGGCTTTTTTCTTTGAGCTGTCGATAAAATGATAAATGCAGCTGGTGGAATACAAGAATATCATGCTTAAGCCAAAGATTAAGAAGGAAATTAGAGCAAGCAAACTGCCTGCCTTAATGGCTGCATTTAGAAGCAAGCCCAGGGCAAGAAGACCAAAAATTGCTCCTCCAAGGTGAGTCAAGGCACTGGTTATTTCTTTTTTGTCCGAATTCATTTCACCCTCCCTTGATTTCTATTATCGCAAGCGTATTGTCATAGAGCTGACTTCTAATATTCAAAACTTTTCGTCATTGTATATTTTTTATATAATATTCTTTCCTAGTAATTATGTCAATTAAATAAATATTTAAATTAGCTTTTTTTTTATAACTTATTAATAGTATTTTAATTATGCGGGTGTATGATAAAATAATGATGATTTTAGCAATGAAAGGCCTGTCCCATAAATTTGTATTGATAAATCAAGGCAAAGTTGATACAATTGATAACAACAATGAAACGAGTGAGTAAATGTTCGGATATATTACCATAAATAAAATGGAACTGAAATTCAAGGAATATTACAGCTACAAGGGATATTACTGCGGTCTTTGCAAGCGTTTGAAAACCAAACACGGAAACATATCAAGGCTTACCCTCAATTACGATATGACCTTCTTGATACTATTATTAAGCTCCCTTTACGAACCGGAAAACAAAATCTCCAAGGAAAGGTGTCTGGTTCATCCCAAAGAGAAGCAGCTCATCATACAAAACGATGTAACGGATTATGCAGCCTCATTGAATGGCATACTTTCCTATTATAACTTGCTTGACAATTGGGAAGATGACAAGGATTACAAATCCTTGGCGGCTGCAAAGGCCATGGAGGGTCAGTTCAAAAAATCAAGGTCTGCCCTTCCGGATATTGCAAAGACCATCCAAATGAGGCTTAAAAATATATCCGAGTTAGAAAAAGAAGATATTGAAGATATCGATGCCGTATCCAACGAATTCGGCCACCTGATGGAAGAAGTGTTTTTATACAAAAAAGACCACTGGGAAAAAAACTTAAGAAAAATAGGGTTTTATCTTGGAAAATATATTTATTTCATAGATGCTTACCACGATATGAAGAAAGATGAAGCAAACAAGTCATATAACCCCTTTAACAAACTAAATGTAAAAGACAAGGATGAATATGCTAAAAACCTTATAATCCTGAATTTGTCCCTCTTAAGCGACCAAATCGAGAAACTGCCTTTGGTGAGGGACAAGGGAATAATAGATAATATCATTTATTCGGGGATGTTGAATAAACTAGAAAAAAAGGAGTTAACAGATGAAAGACCCATATGAAGTTTTAGGCTTGAAAAGAGGAGCTAGCAAGGAAGAAGTTAAAAGTGCATACAGAAGGCTTGCAAAGAAATATCATCCGGACATGAATATGAACAATCCTCTCCAAGACTTAGCAGAAGAAAAGTTTAAGGAAATCCAGTGGGCATATGATGAAATAATGAACGGAAATGCCCACAGTCCCGGATACGGGTCCACCTATAACAGCAATAATACAAGAAGCACCGGAGACTTATATTCAGCAAGACAATACGTCAATGCCGGAAGATTTAATGAGGCTTTGAATATTCTGAGAAAAACAAGGGTCAGAAATGCTGAATGGAACTTCTTGACGGGTGTTTGTTATGTCAGCTTAGGCTCTATTAACCAGGGGATGCAGTATGTTCAAGCTGCAGTGAGCATGGAGCCTTCAAACTTAGAATACCAAAATTATTTGAATCAAATTTACAACATGCAGCAATTGTACAGGCAGAGGGCATATAATTACGGCGGCGGTTCAAGTTCGGTTGATTGCTGTACTCAGCTTATTTGTGCGGACTGCCTGTGTGAATGTTTGGGAGGAGACCTTATTTCATGCTGTTAAAAGGCAGGGATGTGGCATACTTAGGTGTGCTTTTGGGACTGAACCAACTTTTTATCATACTTTCATCGGTCATAGAAACCAATACCATAATTTTGATGGCTGCAGCCGCCTTGGTTGTGGGAGTTGTAGTGGTTGAATTCGGAGGAAAGACAGGAATAGTCTTTTATCTTGCCTCCTGTATTTCAGGCTTCTTATTAACCTTCAACAAGGCGGAGTTAATTACATATATTTGTTTTTTCGGTATATACAGCATCATTAAACACTATGCGGAAACTAAAATCACCAATAAATATATGTCCTATGCCGTGAAAATAGGATCTTTTAATATATCCCTCTCATTGATGTATCTTCCGGTAAAGCTTTTTATAAGCCTGCCCCTGCGATGGTGGATGGTATTAGGGGGCCAAATCTTGTTTATTATCTATGACTATTCCTTTACGATATTCATCACCCAATACATAAATTCCATAAGGCCTAAATTAGGAAGGTGACCGAATATATATGAACTCTATTTCTATAATAACCTCTATTATCCATTGCCTGTGAGTTTGCCTTATGCTAAAATTAATAATGGTAACAGAACCATGGATTAATATCATAAAATAAAGGTGTCACCTGCACCTGTTAACTAAATTGGAGGACTTATGATTAAAAAAGCAAAATATGCAATTTTGTTATTATTACTGACCGTGTTATTTACATCATGTACTGAATCCGCAGGTGCTGATGCAGAAACACCCCCTTCTCAAGATGAAACGAATCAGGAGGCCCCTGAAATCATTGATTCGGAAGATGAGCTATCGGAAGAAGAAAAAGCAAGAATAGAGTTGGAAAAGAAGATTGCAGAAAGAGAAGAGTTAGAAAAACAAAGAAAAGAAGACCTGAAGGAATTTTACGTTCCCCTTTTACCTCTCCGGGAAGAGCGGGAAAAGAAGACCATCGAGGTAAAAGCCTTATACGTGACGGGCCATACAGCGGGGAATGAGTTAAACAAGGAGAATAT
>JAAYOE010000091.1 GCA_012520455.1 Tissierellia bacterium | reverse complement strand
CCTTCTAAAAACACTGAAAGTAAAAAGCTTGGAAGAAGCAAAGCTGAACAAGGAAAAACTGGATGGGCTCAACAAGACAGTGGAAACCTACATCATGCAGAAAAACCATTATCTTGGAGACCTGACCTACGAAGAATTAAAAGAAAAGATAAAAGAATTCGGTGATTTGTCACAGGTTCGAAGCACTGCAGCCATTGAGTCCGAAATGGCTGCAGTGAATGGGGAAAAAATAGACCTTATTTCAGAAAAGAAATTGTTGGAAACCAATATAGGCAAATGGGCTGAAGAGTATAAGGATATCGACGGGTTATTGGATAAAACGATAGATATTAAACTTAAACAAAAGGAGATTAAAACCAATATTGATAAGCTGGCGGACCTCCCGCCGGAATTTAAATCAGCAGATGAATTCAGAAGAACCCTGGCAGAAATAAGAGACAAGCATAGCCGGCTGATAAATGCCTTGGCAAGCCAAAAAGAAGAATACTATATGCTTGAAAAAGATTTGCCCGAATCAACTTACGAAGAACTGGCCGAGTCATTAAAAGAAGCGGAAAGCCTGTTTGAAAAAAGGCTGGAAAAAGGGAAAAGACTTTTGAAAATCCAGGAAAACTTTGAAAAAATAAAGCTTAAAATGGATGAAAAATCATTTGTACCGGTAATTACTGCCTTCTCCAATTACTTGACTTCACTTACTGACGGCAGCTATAAGGCAACAGACATAGATGATGATTTCAACCTAAAGTTAAAAAACGAAAATGAAATTGAAATGCCCCTCAGCCTTTTGTCTTCAGGAACCTACGACTGCGTGGCATTGGCCTTAAGGCTGGCTATTGCAGAGTATATATTGGGGGACAACAAGGGATTCCTGATACTTGACGACTGCCTGGTGGACCTTGATCCAAACAGGAAAGCCATTGCTGCCAAACTCATCAACCAATTTGCCGGCAAGCATCAGGTAATATTTACAACCTGTAGCCCGGACACAGCGGCTTTGCTCGGTGGTTTTTTAATAGAAATATAGAACCATAAGTTTAACTATTGACTAAAATACTTTTATCGGAGGTTTTATACCATGTGGAATATGCTGTGGCCGGTTTTGGTAGTTGTTGTCATTATGAGAGCTTTGCTCGAAGAATCCCATGGGATCCTTCGCTTCGCTCAGGATGACAATTAGTGTCATACTAAGGATGAAATAGAGAGTTAGGAAAAACTTTATAATATACGAAAGGAGCAATTATGGCTTTTGATTACAAGAAAGAATATAAAGAATTTTATATGCCCAAAAACAAACCAAGCATAGTTGATGTTCCAAAAATGAACTACATTGCAGTAAGGGGAAAAGGAAATCCAAACGAGGAAAACGGGGAATACAGTAAATCAGTAGAACTCCTGTATGCCGTAGCCTATACCATAAAGATGAGCTACAAAGGGGATTACAAGATTGACGGGTATTTTGATTATGTTGTTCCTCCCCTGGAAGGTTTCTGGTGGATTGACGGAATAAAAGGTATGGACTATTCAAGAAAAGATGAGCTTAACTTCATTTCTTTAATAAGACTGCCTGATTTTGTAAAGGAAAAAGATTTTGAGTGGGCAATCAGCGAAGCAACAAGGAAGAAAAAAATGGATTTTTTAAAAGTAGAATTCCTTGAATATGAAGAAGGACTATGTGTTCAATGCATGCATATAGGTTCCTATGATGATGAACCCAAAACAGTAAAACTCATGGAAGAATATGCAAGGGGAAATGGATACCTTATCGATATTACGGACACCAGGTTCCACCATGAAATATATTTAAGCGACCCCAGAAAATGCGAACCTGACAAACTGAAGACAGTCATCAGGCACCCGATTAAAAAGATATAAGCATATATGTATAGGTGCCATCTATAGGTGCAAAGCATCATATAAGGTGCCAGGCAAATATTTTAAGGATAAGACCATGGTTTGTGATACAAATAAAATATTAGATACATTAATAAGTAATATCTCACAAATAAGTGAAGTGCAATCAATAGGAATCAGCAGAAGCAAGACACCTCTTCCCAAAGCAGGGGAAGGGGATATTGATATTTTTATATACTGCGATCGGATACCTGCTCTTGAAAAAAGACAATCCATAATCAATGGGTTGGGTAATCGGATACAAGAAAGCAGGTTTAACGTCTTTGAAGGGGGACATTGGGGGACAGGAGATTTCCTTCTGATAAACGGTATTGAAACTTGGTTAATGTATTTTACTGTCAGCGAAACCTTAGAAGACTATATTCCGCCAATATGGCCGGAAGAAAAAGATAAGCAGCAAAAACAAATGCATTTTGATTTTCAGGTGCCTGATGTTGAATCTGCAGTAGAGTATGCCATATCTTTAGGTGCTACAAAAGCAGGGTTACAATTTGGAGGCAGTGAATTCGTAACCATGATAGATCCATCAGGACATCCTTTTTGCCTTTGTTCACAAGATAATTATGTTGATTAGGTGTGTAGAAACCATTTATTTATATCAAAAAAATATTTAAAAATAGTTATTGACTCTCCTGTTGCCGGATGGATTAGGATAAATTTACAAGAAAGGAGTGAGGATTTTGTATCGTATTGGTGAGTTTTCAAAAATGAGTAAAACAACAATAAAAACTTTGCGCTATTATGACGAAATCGGGCTTTTAAAACCCCAGGAAACCGACAGGTTCACAGGCTACAGGCTATACACCACCGACCAGTTGTTTAAACTTCACAAAATTCAGTCATACCGGCAAATCGGATTATCAATCCAAGAAGTTAAAATGCTTTTATCCGGCAAGAATCCTGAGCAGGTATTAAAGAAGCGCAAAGAGGAACTGATTTCTGAACTCAACAATGCTAAAGACCAGCTCTCCAGACTTGAATTCTTATTGCAAAGAAAACAGGAGGATCAATTTATGAGCTATTCTGCTATCATTAAAGAAGTACCGGGCTGCCTGGTATATTCGGTGGAGTTTACCGTACCTACCTATGATGCTTTTATGGAGGCAATACCTGCAATCGGTGCAAAAATTGAGGAAAAGTATCCTGATTTGAAGTGTACCGTGCCCGAATACTGCTTTATCCGCTATCTTGACGGTGAATACAAGGAGAAGGATATTCGGGTTGAACTGTGTGAAGCAGTTGATCAGAAAAAACCGGATTTTGATGATGTTGTATTTAAGTATCTGGATCCTGTAAAGGTGGTTTCCGTAATGCATAAAGGACCTTATTCAAGACTTGGGGAAGCTTACGCCTTTGCAATGAAGTGGATTGATGAAAACGGCTATAGGGTTGCAGACGCACCTCGGGAAAGCTATATAGACGGCATTTGGAACAAGGACAGCGAAGAAGAGTGGCTGACGGAAATACAGATACCTATTGAAACGAAATAAATACAAAGGGCACTTCTTAACGAGGTGCCTTTTGTTACTGACCAACCCTCTCATGTCATCCTGAGCGTAAGCGAAGGATCTCATCACATTCCTAAATCATATTCTTATTTTTATGCGCCACTAATATTTATTGACACCCCTTAAAAAAGGAATATAATGAACTAAGGGTATTAGGTAGCACTTACAGAGGCAGGAGTTTAAGGAATAACTGTAATTTAAGGGAGAATCAAAGGAGTAATATTTGAAAACACTAGCTTTGGTCATAGCAATAATAATGTTTTTAATTGGTCTTATCGGAACAATACTGCCTGCACTGCCGGGAGTTTTGCTGATATTTGGCGGCATGCTGGTGTATGGTTTCATGACTGGTTTCGCAAGCTTAAGTATATGGTTTTTTGTTATGCAACTGCTGGTTATGGCAGTTATTTTTATAGTTGATTTTATTGCATCTGCAGTCAGTACCAAGAAATATGGGGGAAGCAGGCAGGCTGCTTTTGGAGCCGCTGTTGGTACAATATTGGGAGTAATTATTTTAGGACCTTTAGGAATCATAATAGGCCCCTTTGCCGGCTCTGTTGCAGCGGAAGTCCTCCTCGGCAAAGAAATAAAACAAGCCGTAAAAGTGGGATTTGGCTCCCTTGTAGGTGTAATGGGCGGAACTCTTTTTAAATTGACAGCTGAAGCACTAATGATTATATATTTCTTTATGAGTATTTAGAGAAACATTTTTATGAAATGAGATTAGGAATCCTGCATCCAACTGTTTTAAGCGGCTTATTGCCAAAAACAATCATTAAAATCCTCAATGTAATGGCAGGTGTAGTCCTTATATACTTGGAATAAGGCTGTTGTTAAACAAATAGGGAATGGTAAATGCAAATCCATATGGTATAATAAGGTAAGTATATTCAGACCGTAAGCATTGCGATAAGGCAAATAATTGTATTTAGGAGATTGATAAAATGTTTTTTAATTATATTGAAAAGAATATAAATAAAAAGCAGAAAATAATGAAAGAAAAAAGGAGATTTTCTAAATCAATAGCAACATTCGGCTTATTGCTTATATTATTTTTTATTTGTTTCCTTTTAGGAGGCTGTTCCCAAACAAATAATAAACGGCTCGAAAGAGATAGTGACCGTGAATTTGACAATGGAAGCGGGATATATTTTTACAGCATATCTGAAGAAAAGACCTCTGACCTTGCTAAACTCTGCAAGGTATGGGGACTTGCTAAATATTATCATCCTGAAGTGGTATCAGGAAACATTAATTGGGATTATGAACTTTTTCGCGTAATGCCTCATGTTTTGGAAGAAGGTGCGGATGTTAACTCTATTCTCTACCAATGGATTCATTCTTTTGACAGCGGTATATCTATTGGAAGTAAAGAACGGCAATACCAAATCCCCCAGGATATAATTCAACTCAGGCCTTCTACAGACTGGTGCAGGGACGAGAAATACCTGGG
>JAAYOE010000090.1 GCA_012520455.1 Tissierellia bacterium | reverse complement strand
TATCTCTTTTTGTCTCTACCCCCATTGAAATCAAAAGGGTTGTTCCAATTTTCGTTTTCATTTTTACTGCTCTTGTTTGATGGGGTTTTTGAATTGTTGCTTTTGTCATTCTTGTCTTTGTTGTACTTTTCTTTTTGTTTTAATTCTTCTTTGTATTCTTTGATTTTCTCATTAATTTCATGCACAGATTTACCCAGCCATTTGTCCGGATTTATCTCATGGCCTGCCAAATTTGCCGCTTCCTGAAGTTTTCCGATTAAATTAAGCTTCCCCGGTGTAATTCCCATCTTCTTTGCTTCATTAACTTCCTTTTCGGTTACCTCTATGACCTTAATATCAAATATTTTTCTGTCTTGTTTATTTTCTTCCCCCCATTCCCGGCTTTCCTGTTTGTCTTTATCGTCGGACTTTTCTCGGTTTTCCCATTTCTCTCGGTCTTCAAACTTTTCCCGGCCTTCCCGCTTTTCTTGGTCTTCAGACTTTTCTCGTCTTTCCCACTTTTCACGGTCGGGTTCTTCCTGTCTTACCCATTTCTCCCGGTCTGACTTTTCTTGTTTTTCGGGTTTTTCAGGTTTCTCAGACTTTTCAGGTTTTTCGGTTTTTTCGGGTTTCGCTTGTTCTTGAGCTTTTGCTTGTTCTTTCGGTTTTTCTTGTTTATTATTATTTGCAGTCTCATCGGTTTCCGGTATTACTTCCGGTTCCTCCGTTAAGGTATCATCCCTTGCTTCCGGTTTCTCCGGCACTACTTCTTCACTTACGGCAGCCCGAATCTTTTTCGACAGAATATCCGTCTTTTTTTCGGACTTGCTTGATGCGGCAACTATCACCCCGTCTTTTTGGCCTTCATTGATATATCCTTTGTTTTTCAATTCATTTAATACACTTTTTACTGCGGTTTGGATTTCTTTGTTTTTCAAGCCGTCAATATCTATATCCTTTGACATTTCTCCTCCGTCATCATTGAAGGCTTTCACCGTCAAAACCCTGTCGAACCTGTTAACGAAGAATTCAAAGGATGGATTTACGTCTAAGCTCACATAGGAATAAGGAGTCAGGTATGCCCATGCAGGCGTGACAAAAATCATAATTGCAGCTGCGGCTGCGGCTGTCATCCTGATTAACTTGGCCTTATTGTTATTTAATACTATTTCTTGGCCGATCTCGTAATTTCTGTTTCTTACTTTGGAAACAAGTCCGTTCTCAGCCAATATTGCTGCGTACTTTCCTTTGATTTCAACTATTACTGCTTTCATCTTTCAACTCCTGGCGGATATATTCCATATAACCCGCTAAATTGGGGTATTCTCCCGTCATTATTTCTAATGCCGCTATAATATATTTTCGATGGCGTTCCAACAATTTACGGGGTATCTTGGTGTTTTTTTCTATTATATTTAAGGGCAGCTGCTTCTTGATTTTTATTTCGCTTGTCAATATGGGGGTTTTTATTAAATATGCCACGGCCTTGGCGCAAGCCTTCTTGGTTTTCCGGGATTTTGGCGAGCACTGGGCCAAATCCATAAATGAGAATCCGTAATCCGAAAAGACTTCATTGATGAGGGTAATTTCCAGCTTGATTCCATTATCTTCGACAAGGGAAACCTTTTTAGCAATCTCTGACCGGATGGAGCCTTCCTCTTCATCCTTGGAGTCAGTGTCAAACAAGGAAGGGTTTACCGAAATTTCAGGGGCGTATCTGGACTTGCTCCGTATGTAGTCAATCATCCGCCTTCTTATCACCAATTCCGCAAAGCTTAAAAAACTGCCTTTATCGGCAGAATAATTCTTAATTGCTTCAGTAAAAGCAGACAGGGCTATTGACCACTCATCATCGCTTTTTGAAACATAGGCTCGTGCAGCTGATGAGGCACATTTAAGTATGAAGTTTTCATACCGGTTTATCAACTCATTCATTGAATCCGGGTTGTTTTTAGCTTCTGCGGCCAATAAGTCCAACTCGCTCATATACCTGTCCCCTTCATTACAATTCCAAAATATTATATCATTGGGACCATAATATTACAATAATTCAAATCTTACAAATTCCTTACACCTTATTTTTTAAAAAGGTACCATGTCTTGGTGTCTAATTCATATTTAAGCTCAAAAATATCCTTTCCCCTATGGAGGCAGACAAATACGATTCTCTTGTTGCCCACGATATTTTCTTCATATGTCTTCATTATTCTTTCAATCCTGACAACTTTATCTTCAAGCCTGAATTTAACAGGCTCTATTTTCCCGTTTGTATGAAAAACCGCCATTACCTTTATGGGCTCATTTATAATTTTCATGGTATCACCCCTATAAAATACTCTTCATGCCGGTATATTCGTCATCCGGGTATCCTCCCAAGATAGGCTTTAAATCACCGTTGGCAAAGACTCCTCTTATGACGGAAGTTTCCCCGTACCTGCTTCTTATTTTATCTATGGCCTTGTCTAAAATTTCATTTTTTAAACTTAATTCATCCTGAAAAAAATTAATTTGTTTAACCTTTGAAAATTCCAGGTCCGATACATGAACTCCCAATGCCCGTATAGGCCTTTTATCCCACAATTCATCAAACAAACTGCATGCGTTCATGTAAATGTCCCTCGTGCAGTCAGTAAAGTACATGAGCTTCCTTTGCTTTATCTTAAAACCGAAATCCTTATCCTTAATGCTTATGCTCACAACCCTGCAGTTCATATTTGCTTCCCTCAGCCTCCAGGCAGTCATTTCGGTCAGGCTCAGCAATACAAGATGGGCAGTTTCCCTGTCATCCACATCGAATTTCAAGGTACTGCTGTTTCCCACGCTTTTTATGGGGTCCTCTTCCTTGAATACCGAAGCATCCCTTCCCCAGGCATAATTGTAAATCAACCTGCCGTGAGATTTAAGCATCGTTGATATCAGTTTGTAATCTGCATTTGCAAGTTCCCCGATTGTATAAATACCCCATCTGTTTAATTTGGGCTTTGTTCTTCTTCCGATCATAAATAACTCTTCCACGGGCAAAGGCCAGAGCTTTTCCTCTATTTCTTCAATAAACATGGTATGGCACTTGTCAGGCTTTTCTAAATCTCCAGCTTGTTTTGCCAGAAGCTTGTTTTCGGAAATTCCCACATTTACCGTATAACCAAACCTTTCTTTGACGCCTTCTTTTAATTTATAGGCTAAATCAAGAGCTTCCTCCCTGCTTATGTCCGTAAACCTCAAGAAACATTCATCGATACTGAAAACTTCCACATCCGGAGTATACTTTTTCAAATATTCCCTAAGGGCCTTGCTGGCCCTTACGTAAATATCGTAACTTGGAGGTATCACAAGCAAATTAGGACACAGCCGCCTTGCTTCCATGAGGGACATTCCCGTCTGTATTTTGAATTTCTTGGCAGGGACTGATTTTGCAAGAACAATTCCGTGCCGGCTCTGCTCATTACCTCCTATGACGGCAGGCAATGTCCGTACATCTCTTTCTATACCCATTTGTTTTTCATAGGCTGCCGTCCAGCTTAAAAAGGCTGAATTCACATCAATGTGCATTATTATCTGTCCCATGACCTAACCACCTCTGTATTGTTTCAATCGAACGTTTGTTCTATTATTATAACACAACTTTTAAATTTTAAAAGCCTTTTTT
>JAAYOE010000089.1 GCA_012520455.1 Tissierellia bacterium | reverse complement strand
GATTGTTTCTTTGCTCCTCTGATTCTTGGAGATATTATTGAAAAACATATGAGCCCAAGTCCAAACCCTACATACTGCCATACTGCAAAAGCACCTACATTAACAACATCACCGGCAACTCCCATTGTCATCCCCGCCCCGGTTAAAGTAGCCATAAGTGATGCCCAATTCCGGTGCTGATGTTATTCCTTCAATCAATGATTTACCTGGCCTTCTTACAATTACATTCTTAAACATTTTCTATACTCCTTTAATATATATTTAATTAAGGAATTTCCTTAATTATTAGACTGATAACCTTTTTGATACAGACTAAAACCTTTGCTCATACAAGCAGGTAGCTTGTTAGAGTATAATATATATTGTATACATTATATATTATACTCTATTTTTTTATAAATGCAAGCGTTTTTATATAATATTTTGTATTCGAACCTATAGGGGCCTAAAATAGGAGTATGTTCATAAGAATATAAAAAATCGGGCAGTCATATTTGACTGCCCGATTACCGTTTTAAGATTGGCTTGCCTATCTTTCTTTACCTAAGAAAAACAGTGAAATTGCACCTTGGCCGGTGTGGGACCCGATTACGGGGCCCATGAAATTCAGGATTACTTCTTTAACCGGGAGCTTCTCCTTAATTAAATCTGCCAGATATTGGGTCTCCTCCAAGCAATCGGCATGGCTGATGAAGATTGTCTGGCCTTCCGGTTTATCACAGAGCTCCTGCATGTGCTCAAATAAAGCAATTATGGATTTCCTGCGTCCTCTCACTTTATGTACGGGTATTAAGTGGCCTTCATTGTCCGTATGAAGAATCGGTTTTACATTTAAAGCGCTGCCTAAGGTCGCAGCCATGGTACTGACTCTTCCTCCCCTCTTCAAATGATTCAAATCATCCACCGTAAACCACTGGCAAAGGTTTAGTCTCTTGTCAAGTACCCATTGACTTACTTCATCGATGCTTTTGCCTTCCTGTTTAAGTTTAGCAGCATAATATACCAGCAGTCCTTCTCCCATGGATGCTGCCAAGGTATCTATACATACAATTTTTGCATCCGGATATTTTTGTCTTGATTCCTCAGCTGCTATTAATGAAGAAGCAAAAGTTCCGCTTAAACCCGATGAAAATCCTATATATAGAATATCATTGCCTGATTGTAATATCGGTTCGAAATATTCTTTAAAGGTATTGGCATTGACTAATGCTGTCGTTGACCTTTCTCCGTTTTTTATTCTTTCATAAAATTTATGTATATCTAATTCTCTGAAATCAGGATAGTTTAAATAGCTTTCGCTTCCAAAGCTAAAAGCCATGGGAATAACCCTTATTCCTAATTCATCTACCATATCCTGTGAAAGATCAGATGTAGATTCCGTTATTATGGAATAGTCTTTCATCTTATTTTCCCCTTTTGCAAATATTTAGTAATATTATTCTCCGTTAATAAAATTCTATCACATAAAAAATTCCAATACAATAGCTATTTGGTTATAGGCATTAAAGATTTAAAATTGTTTAATTTGATTATTTGGGGGTATTATATGTAATGCAAAGTTTAATAATAATAGGAGGAAATAAAATGACAAAAATAGCTATAATTTTAGGAAGCACTAAACCCGGACGCAATGGTGAAGCAGTTGCAAAATGGGTTAATGATATAGCACAACAAAGAGAAGATGCACAATTTGAATTGGTAGATGTGAAGGATTTCGACCTGCCATTATATGATGAGCCATATCCTGCAATGATGCAGCAATACACAAAGGAGCATACAAAAAAATGGTCGAAAAAAATAAGTGAATTTGACGGGTATGTATTTGTTACTGCCGAGTACAACCATGCCATTCCCGGAGCATTAAAAAATGCAATCGACTATTTAAATGTAGAATGGAAGAATAAATCCGCAGGGTTTGTAAGCTACGGCAGTGCCGGAGGTGCACGTGCGGTTGAGCAGTTGAGGCTTGTAGCAGCTGAACTTCAAATGGCGGATGTAAGAGCCCAGGTGATGCTTTCATTGTTTACGGATTTTGAAGATATGAGTGTATTCAAACCGGACCCCCGCCACGAGGCTGAAGTACATACCATGCTGGACCAGGTTATTGCATGGGCTGATGCTTTAAAACCCCTTAGGCAGAAATAAAGGACACAGGCCCAAGGCAGTACGGAAGCACGCTTTAGCGTATCACACCGGCCAATGGTTGGTGTTTTATATAGATAGACCCTTGCATGCTTAGTATAGAGTCGAGTTATGCAAGGGTCTTATCGATTATAGAAAGAGGTGATATTAATGAGCAGAATTAAAAATTTTATGAATAATATGGTTTACAATCTAAAGGCAACAACTGCCAGATTTCCTGTGACTATACTTTTCTTAGCTTCTTTGTCTGCGGTCATGTACTTGATAATTGAAGATTATTCAACCTTGGATATAGATTTATTGTCGAGATATATGTTTGCAGGTATCTTTGGTGCATTTTTGGCCACGGCTGTCCGCTTTATGGCGGAAAGGTTTGAAAATTATAAAAATTTACTTTTATTGTACGTTTTGACTATTTTACTTACGGCAGCTTATTTTTATTTCATGACTGATGATAAGGTTAACAGCAAAATGCTTATACACCTGCTGGTAATTTCCTTTGCATTGTTTGCAGGATATTTGTATTTACCATCATCAAAAAATGCTTTTAATTTTGGAAACGTGGCACTTGCCCATTTCAAATCTGCCTTTACGGCTATTCTCTACGGAATAGTATTATACATTGGCATTGCTGCAATAATAGGGGCTGTTGACATATTGCTCTACGATGTAGATTATAAGTCTTATGCCCATGCAGCCAATATTATATTTATTTTCTTTACGCCTTTATATTATTTATCCTTGCTCCCAAATTTCAATTCAAGGGATGCATATGATGATGCAAATAAGGAAATTTCTTTCATGTATCCGAAATTTTTGGATATTTTGGTTTCATATATAACGATTCCGCTTATTACTGCTTTTACGGCAGTCTTGATAATATACTTCATTAAGATACTGGTAACCGGAGTGTGGCCTGTCGGCCAAGTTGGACCCATGGTTTTGGGGTATTCTGCAACCGGTTATTTCATCTACATTTTAAGTTCAAACTTAAATAACAAATTTTCTGCCTTTTACAGAAAATTCTTCCCCTTTGTTCTGATACCTCTGGTTGTAATGCAGATGGTTTCCTCATATATACGTATTGATGCATATGGGATTACAGAATCAAGGTATTATGTGGTCTTGTTCGGGATATTTTCAATCGTATGTGCTTTAGTCCTAATATTGGGCAAAAAGAAAAATCCAAATATAATTGTTCTCTTGTCTGCAATCTTTGCTCTGATATCGATAATTCCACCGGTTGATGCGTTTACGGTTTCAAAAAACAGCCAGGAAAGACGGCTGACTGAAATACTTTATCGAAATAATATGCTGATAGACGGTGAAATTGTCAAGAAAAATGATGTTTCTGCTGATGATAAGTATGAAATAACAAATATTTCAAACTATATGCATGAAATGGGATACTTAGATGACATGGACTGGTTCCCCGAACAATATGCCGATAATTACTACGGCAATTTCAGAAACATTTACGGATTCGACCAATATTATGACAGAGGAACTCCGGGACATGAAGAAATATATTATGTAAATGCTAGCCTGGATGAAAATGAAAAAATTAATATTGAGGATTATGATATCCTATTAAAAATATATATCCATAACAAGAGAGATCCTGAAGAAGATATAGGTGAATTCACGCTGAAAGGCAATACTTATAAGATTCGGCAGATGTCAGACGAAAAAGGTAATATAACAATTGCTGTTACAGACAATAGTGATTTGGTAATTGAAATACCAATGAAAGAATTTATAGAAGGCCTGTTTGAAAAAGCAAATGAACATAAAGGATTAATGAATCAGGAATCCCTTACTATTGAAAAGCAAAATGATGAATTAAAAGTTAAGCTGCTGGTAAATGATATAAGTGTCGATAAATATAATCCGGATGATGCTTATATATATGCAAATATTTTTGTGTTTGTGGCTGACTGATAAAAATATGATTAGAGGCCGGAAGCTGTCAGAGCTTCCGGCCTTGATTTATAATGAATCATAAATGGCTTTTTCTTTAGACCAATGCACATCTCTTATATATCGTTCCAATTCTTCCTTTTTCTTTTCTTTAAACAGCCTGATAATTTCATAATGCTCCTGGTTGGTTTCTTTTAATATCTCTATTTCTTCTTGGCTATGGCCAAAAACATAATATTTTCGCAAAAAGCTTCTTTTGAGTTGGTTCAATAGATTTATCATTTCTTGGTTTTTGCAAAGATTAATATATGTGTTATGAAAATCGACCTGAAGCTCATAATACCTGTTGCTAAGGTCCTGCTCTATAGCTGCCGTCATTGAATCTGCCAGGAATTCCATATTTCTTATATCTTCTTCACTAATTATATCTATTGTCAAGTAAGCAATCCTGCCATCTAATAAGCCTATTATTTCATACAGTTCTTTTGCCTTATTATAATCTAAATTTCTTACACGAAAGCCCTTTCGGGGTATACTTTCTAAATAACCCTCTGCCGCTAATTGTATCAGTGCTTCTCTAATAGGTGTCCTGCTTATTTCAAGGGCATCAGAAATTTGTTGTTCATTAATCTTATCCTCCGGTTTTAAAGAGCCGTCATTTATTTTTTCAGATATATAATTGTATACATGATCCTTCAGTGATAAGTATTGCGACATATCAATCTCCCATAATGTATATTTTCCTTATTATAGCATAAAATTATTCTTATTACAATATATTATATATTAAATATTTTGCGCCAATATACAAATACCCCTAATAATGCAAAAACCGGCAAAACTGCTTCCACTCGCAGCTTTACCGGTTTATATTACTGTCACCTGCTGTTAGCTTTACACTCTTAATAAGGGGGCTGTCAAGCAGGTTGGTCCCCCATTGCCGGGAAGTGATATGTGCCGGCCTTCATATTCATGAACCTCAACACCTTCCTTGATAAGTTTTTCTTTTATATCGGGATTTCCCTTTAGTATTACGACTTTTCGGGGCTCAACAGTGAGTACATTGCATCCCAAAGGCATATATTCATCATCAATTACTTCAATTAGTTTAATACCCTCTTTAATAAGCATTTGTCTGAAAAATACAGGCATAAACTTGGAGTATACCACTGCAAGATCCTTATCTATAGGACTTATAACCGACATTAAATGAAGGCATTCTTCTTCATTATTCCCGTGAGGCATGGGTACAACGATTACTTCATCAACAATATCTTTGACCAATTCCTTAAACTGTCTGATTCCCTCATCGTTAGTCCGGTATCCTCTTCCGATTGCAACCTTGTTATTTTCCAGCCACAGTACATCGCCGCCCTCAACTGTCCCTTCTCCGCTTATTTCTCCCAAAATTGGAACACCAAGGCTTTCCAGGTAAGCCCTCATAGCCTTTGGCTCATTTCTTCTGGCAGCTTTGCCCATATTTAAAATGATTGCACCCTTCTCCGTGAACTTAACGCTGTCATGGGCATAAATAGAATCAAGCCCGGCTTTTTCGTCTTTAGGCAGCATTTTCACATCAGGTACCAATTTTTTGATTAAAGCTTCAAAGGCATCATATTCTTCAACGCATTTGTCATAGTCGGGGCAAGAAAAAAAACCCCAGGCTTCCCAATTCTGATTTAAATATTCCTGGCTTACATATGCTTCCCTTGCATGCTTAATTACTATTGTTTCAATCTTGTTAACCATTGACCTGCTACCAACTTTCAACTATACTTCCTCCCTTTTCAGTATTATATTATGTATACAATATACTATATATTAATATTTATTATACTTTCAGATTTTATGCTTGTCAAGTATTAAAAAAAACCTTGCAATTCTTGGAATATCCAAGCATTGCAAGGGGTTTTCAAGTATGGGGCTTTATTTTTAGTCTATGGCTACTACTCCGCCTTCATAGGTATCGGCTATAAATTGTTTTACTTTATCGCTTTTTAAGGCTTCTATCAAGGCCTTGGTCTTTTCTGTTTCTTCATTTCCTTTCTTTACGCACAGGATATTAGCATATGTTTGTGCCGCCTCGGAATCCTGCTCTTCCTTTGCCAAGGCATCGGTTTGTACATTGAATCCTGCTTCAAGAGCATAGTTGCCGTTCAGGACAACAAAGTCTGTTTCCTTTACGACCCTTGCCACCTGTGCGGCTTCAAGTTCTACAATTTCAACATTGTGAGGATTTTCAACTATGTCTAATTTTGTCGCGGTAAGTCCCGCCCCTTCCTTAATCCTGATTACTCCGTTTGCTTCAAGCAACAGAAGTGCTCTCGCTTCATTGGTAGTATCATTCGGAACAGCTATTGCAGCCCCGTCGGGAATATTTGACAGGTCATTTGACTTTCCGGGATAGATTCCTAAGGGTTCAAAATGAATAGCGGCTACAGATACTAAGTTTGTTCCTCTTTCTTCATTGAAGTTGTCCAGGTAGGGTTTATGCTGGAAGAAGTTTGCATCTACGTCTCCTGCTTCCACAACCATATTGGGCTGTACATACTCAGAAAATTCAATAACTTCCAATTCAAATCCCTTTTCGGCTAAATCATCTTTTATTTGAACCAATATTTCAGCATGGGGTACGGGTGTAGCTGCTACCGTAATTTTTGTGAGGTCTCCTGTACCCGGTTCTTGGGGTGTTTCAGCCTGAGGTCCAGGTTCGTTGTTTCCGCATCCGAAAGCTGTTATAGCTAATCCTAATATTAAAACTACTAATAATAATCTATTTCTTTTTTTCATTTATCTTTCCTCTTTCTTTATTATATTTGAGAAATTTACCATGTGGTCAGATTGCTCTCTTATCTGTTTTTCTTGCTATTTTCATTCCTATGAATTGAATCAGCTGTACCAAAATTACCATAAGTACAACGGTAATGAGCATAATTTCGCCTTCATACCTGTAGAAGCCGTATCTTACGGCCACATCTCCCAGTCCGCCGCCTGCTACAAATCCTGCCATGGCAGAATAGCTCAATATTGTTCCTATAGCAATTGTGCCTCCCACCATCAGTGATGTTTTTGCTTCAGGTATCAGCACTTTAAAAATAATTGTTGATAGTGATGCTCCCATACTTTCTGCTGCTTCTATGACTCCTTGGTCAACTTCCTGCAGTGAAGATTCAATCAACCTTGCTATAAAGGGGGTGGCCGCAACCACTAATGGTACTATGGTTGCAGTTGAGCCGTAACTCTTGCCTACGATGAGCGTTGTCAGAGGCTGTATCGCAACCAGGAGTATCAGAAATGGTACCGACCGGCCAATGTTTACGATAATATCCAGCAACCTGTACAGGGATTTTAGCGGATATAAGCCGTCTTCTCTAGTTACAACCAAGACAACCCCTAATGGCATAGCAAGAATATATGCAAATAGTGTTGATACAAATGTCATATATAAGGTGTTCCCTGTTTCTTTTACCAGCATTGCCATGTGGTCTTGCAGGATATTTATTAAATCAGCTAACCACATAATCTATCAACTCCTCTACATTGACCTTTATAATATTTTTCAGATAATAAATTATTTTATCTGATAAGTCCTTATCCTCCGGAAGCTGCAAAACCATATGCCCGAAGGATTTTTCATTTATTTCTTTCAAATCTGCAAACAGAATATTAACATGTGCTTTAAATTCCATGACCAAGTTGGCTATTACCGGTTCATTGGAGGATTTTCCGTCAAATACTATGCGGATAATCCTTTTGCCCTTCATTTTTCTCACAATATTGGTATTGTTGAAAAAGAGTTTTTTTCCGGCTTCCGTCCTGGGATTTCTGAAAACATCTTCAACTTTTCCCACTTCCGCAAGCACTCCGTTGTCGATTATGGCAACATGGCTGCATATTTCTTCAACAACGGCCATTTCATGAGTTATGATAATTATTGTAATCCCAAATCTTTTATTTATATCCTTTAAGAGGGCAAGTATTGACCGGGTTGTGGTAGGGTCGAGAGCACTGGTGGCTTCGTCGCAGAGAAGAATCTGCGGGTTTGTGGCAAGAGCCCTTGCTATTGCAACTCTTTGTTTTTGACCCCCGCTCAGCTGTGAGGGGTAGGCCTTCCTTTTATCCGAAAGCCCTACAAGGTCCAAGAGTTCTCCTGCTCTTTTCCTGCCTTCCCTCTTGCTGTAACCTGCAATTTCCAAAGGGAAACTTATATTGTCCTCGACGGTTCTCTGCATCAGGAGGTTAAAGTGCTGAAAAATCATCCCGATATTCTGCCTAACCCCTCTGAGATCACTGTCGCTTAAGAGGGATAAATCCTTATCGCCTATGATGATGGTCCCCTTGGTAGGTCTTTCCAAGAAGTTTATGCACCTGACCAGGGTGCTTTTTCCGGCACCGCTCATGCCTATTATTCCGAAAATTGTGCCCTTATCAATATTCAGATTAATCCCTGAAAGGGCAGTCACCGTATCGTTTTTGCTTTTAAAATCCTTTTGTAAATCCTTTATCTGTATGAATGGTGTCGTCCCCACTGTCTTCCTCCTTATTATTTGGCTGCAATATCCTTGACAACCTCGCTTGCAATAATCAGCCCTGCTGCGGAAGGTACAAATGATACGCTTCCCGGTACAGCTCTCCTTTGGCTGCACTTTTTGACGGTTCCGGGAGGGCATATGCAGCTTTCCTTGCAGCTATCCTCTTCATCTAAAGGGGTTAAGGGTTTTTCTTTTGAATATACAACCTTTAAACTTTTTATCCCCCGTTTTTTTAATTCATGGCGCATTACCTTTGCCAGGGGGTCCACTGATGTCTTATAAATATCGGCAACTTCAAGGTCTGTAGGATTCAGCTTATTCCCCGCTCCCATGCTGCTGATGATGGGAATGTTGTTTTTTTTGGCTCTTATTATCAGTTCTATTTTAGCGGTTACCGTATCAATGGCATCCACGATGTAGTCATAGCCGGTTAAATCATATTCATCCGCATTTTCAGGCATGTAAAAAACCTGATGTGTTTCCACCCCGGCATTCGGATTGATTTCCTTAATCCTTTCTGCTGCCACTTCCACCTTAACTCTTCCGATGGTCTTTCTTGTGGCAATAATCTGCCTGTTTATATTTGTAAGGCAAACTTTATCGGCATCAAAGAGGGCAAAATTCCCTACCCCGCACCTTGCCAAAGCTTCGACAACATATGAGCCTACTCCTCCGATGCCGAAAACAGCTACCTTCGATGCCTTTAGCTTTTCCATTGCTTCCTTTCCCAATAAAAGCCGGGTTCTTGAAAATTCGTTTAACATTTCTTTCTCCTCTACAGTTTAGCAAATCATCAGGTCTATTCAGCATCACCAGTTTTTGCAGACATCAATCCAGGTGCTGCTGCCCGATATTTCTTCCAATTCCTTTAAGGTAAGCTCTATTGCAGAATTTCCGCTTCCACAGGCGGGAAACATGGTTTCGAATCTTTTCATGGATTCATCCAGGTAAACTTTTACATCATCCGGCAAGGCAAAGGGGCAGACTCCTCCAATAGGGTGTCCCGTGAATTTCACAGTATCCTCCGGGTTTAGCATTCTTGCCTTAAACCCAAAATAATCTTTGAATTTCCTGTTATCTATCTTTGCATCCCCTGCTACAACTATTACCATAGCACTGTCACCATTATAAAATGACAGTGATTTTGCTATTCTTGCTTCCTCCGTCCCTAAAGCCGATGCAGCCAGCTCCACGGTTGCCGTTGATTCGTCAAGTTCCTTTATATCATTTTCCTTGTTGAATTGTTTTAAATATTCTCTTACTCTTTCAATAGACATTTTATCCTCCTAAGAAAAAAACCTTCTCGAAGAGAAGGTATATGATTCTAACCGCCTCCTCATCTTCCAAAGTCTACACTTTGTCGGAATTAGCACCTTGCACAATGCTGCAGGTTGCCGAGACTTCATCGGGCCGTTCCCTCCGCCTCTCTCGATAAGAAGTTTTATCCAATTGTTAAATACTCTATACTATATAAATCCTTTTGTCAAGTAAATTTTCAATAAATCTTTTATGCCTTTTCCATAATTTCATTTATTTGTTCTTCTATATGCCTTACCATGAACTCTTCGGTTACTTTTTCTTCATATAATTTGGACATTGCCTTGTCTAATTGATTTTTTGTATTCTTTGCGGCATCCAAAGATTTGCTTATTCCCGCCTGAACTACCCAGTCAAAAATCAAGCTGTCAAAGAATAAATCCGAAAAATTTTCAAAAGCACCAACCGCTATTTCAGTCCCTGTCACCATAGTAATGTCTGATATTTCCTTCTTGAATTTTCCTAACATCCTGTGGGTTTGCTCGGCATACTCCCTGGCATCATTCATATTCTTATTTATATCGGGATTTTCAAAGTCTCCCGCAGCTTCCAATTTGGCTATTGTCTTTTCTATGGAATCCAAGGCCTTTTCTCCGAAACAGATGGCTTCATCAATTTCAATTATGTTGGCATTCATATTTTCTTTTCGTTTTATTAGACCTTTTAAATCCTGGCGGGTTTCATCATCATCTATGTAAATGGTTTCTACCTTTTTATTTATTAATTCTTCATATTCTTCATCGCAAACCTGCAGATTTGCAAGGGTATCCACTATCTTTTTTGTTTCGTCAACAAGATAATTCATGTTATTCTTGCACTGGTCATATACTAATCTTGCCTTTAGGAGCTTCTGCCTTTCTTTGCTGTTCTTTTCCTCATCCTTGCCAAGTATTGCATAAAACAACGAAATAATATCGCTTGATTCTATCTTTAATACTTCATGATTATCCTTCATCAATTCTGCCGAAATTTTGTTCAAGAGAAGTTTTTCTTTTATAATGTCCTGTTCTGTTTGTTTTAAAAGCATATTTAATTTATTCTTTTTTTGTATACACTTTTTCATGTCGCTGATTTTTTCATTGTATTTATTATGCATACTCTTGCTCCTGCCTTTTGCTATGTTTATATGCTGATTTGTTTTGATTATATCACAAAAAATATATTGATTCAAATGATTTTTGGCCTCATAAGCAGGGAATACGTTTCTATTTCAACGAAAAATTAAACCTGCATAAATAAAAGGACAACTCATATACCTTGCATTTTTTCTCAATGAAATGTTGAAAATTGTTTTTTATTATTGTATAATGATTTATAATGCTTTTTTAATAATTTAGGAGGCCAGTTATGATTACAAAGGATATGACAATTCGTGAAGTGATTATGGCAAAACCGGAAGCTGCTGAAATACTGATGTCATTTGGTATGGGATGCGTCGGCTGTCCAAGCGCCCAAATGGAAACATTGGAAGAGGCTGCAGCAGTTCACGGGATGAATTTGGATAACCTGTTAGCTGAATTGAATAAATAGGAAGATCTACATAATCAATAAAGCAAAAACCGGCACAGGCCGGTTTTTTGTATTTATAATAATTCATCCAACTTGCTCTTATTAAATCCTACCACTACATCGTCATCAATCATGATTACCGGAACCCCCATGTAACCCATGCCGATTAACTCCTTTTTTGCTTCTTGATCGAGAGAAACATTTTTTTCCTCATAATCATATCCCTTTTCCTTTATGTATTCCTTTGCGGCAGTACAATTTGTACATGAGTTGCCGGAATATATTATAATCTTTTTCATCTTATCCTCCCCTTATTGATATGCCATAGTATGTTATTTGTTTATTACATATATTATCACATTGCCTTTCTTAATGCCATAAATATTTAACTTAATTTTTTCACAAAAACCCTTGCCTTGAATAATATGAATTAAATTACGTAGGAAAGGAAGGAAGTAAATGAAAGAATGCACCATATACATAGATGTGCCCGAAGTTTTTTTGAAAGGTGCAGGTATTCCCAATTCTCAATTTGTTCCCTCATACATATATCAAATTAAAATTATCCTCAAAAATAATACCCCTGTCGAAAAACTTTGCTCCTTCAGTGCAGCTTTAGGAAACGGGATAAGATATCTGGATAAGATAAGGCATGAAGGTCCGGATGACAAACTCTTAGATACCCTAAGCATTATGGAGCCCTGCAAGGAATTAAACAGCGACAATGTAATAATCTTTGGAAACAATTTTACCTTATCCCCTGATTCAACCAATGTTATAACCCTTGATGGAGCCCTGTGCGATAAGTATACGGTTGACAGCAGGGAGAATTCAGGCGATAAAATACCCCACAAGAGCAAAATCAAGTTTTATGCCCATTTAATCAATGAGGACAAAATTGATTCATGGTCTGCCTCGTCAACGGCAATGGATTATAATATGAGTGTTTCCTGCGATGATGAAAAGGCAAGTCCGGGCACCATAACCAAGTATTACGTTGACCTGTGCACGGGGCAATATGACCTGGCGAGAAAGGTTTATTTAAGGAGCATCCTGGATCCGGGACTTGAATACATAGGCGATTCATGCAATTTAGAGCCAAAAAATGTATATGAATATAAGGGCAAGACCATAATAAAATGGGATGTGGGAAGCCTTCAGCCTTCAGAAATCAAAAGAATCGGCTATAAGGTCAGGGTTAAGGATGATGCCAAAGGGAGGCTGACAAATAAACTTAATTCCAACTGTATAAACAATTCCACATATACTCAGTGTCCGGTAAGCAGAAAACATGTTATTGAGGCAGTATAAAAGAGGTGTGTCCCCACACCTCTATTTAAATATTAAATTATAGTAGTCCGTATCCAATATCATTGCCGAATATTTAAACTTTGATTTAACTTCTTCAAAGATTTCATTGATGTATGATTTTTCAATCTCCTCTCCGGTCAAGGATGTCACTTTATTTGTTTTAGCATTGTAAGATACCTTATCGGTTATAAAGCTCCTGTCCGAAAACATCACCAAGGGGTCCGAGTCGGATAATATATCCCTCCCCATAAGAAGTCTTGAATCATATTCCAAGCCCATAAGGTTTGATAGGGTAGGAATTATATCCAGGCTTGAACAGGCCTTGTCAACTTCAACAGGCTCCATTCCCTTGCTCCAAAGGAGAAAGATACCCCTTTCCAATTCAAGGTCTTTTTTTATTTCTTTATTGGCCAGTTCGCTTATCTCGCCAAGGGTCAAACCATAGGGGTAATGGTCGGGACTTATTGCAATAAGAGTGTCTTCAGCTATACCTCTTTTCTCCAGCTCCTGTATCAGCTTCTCCATTGCCCTATCTAATTCTATGTTGCAGGCCAAATATGCTTTTACCCTGTCGGAATAGGGAAGATTTTCAACCAAATCCCTGTTCTTGGCAGCAATATAATTACCCGTAAAGGTATACTGGAGGTGGCCGCTCACCGTCATGTAGTAGACATGGAAGGGCTGGTTGTCAATAAATTCAGGTATGGTCAGCTCTATCATCTCCAAGTCCGATTCCGGCCATGTTTCCGTTATATCAAGACCGTTTCCCAAACCCTTGTAGGCATATCCCATGTTGGGATGGGATAAGTGCCTGTAATAATAATCAAAGTAATGATTGTGGTAAGCTTTGGTCACGTAGCCTTCCTTTTTGAGCTGGTTCCCCATGGCAAAGGGCAAATAGTTATCGGACGACTTGTAAAAACTCCATATCCCTTCCTTTGGCAAAAGTCCCGTGCAGGCTACATATTCACCGTCGGTAGTGCTTACTCCCCACAAGGGAGTATAAAAATTCTTGAACTTGAAGCCTTCTTCCTGCATCTTATACAGGGTTGGCGTTAAATCCCTGTTTACAGCGTATGGTGAAAAACCCTCAGCCGTTATGAATATAAGGTTTTTGCCTTTATATTTTCCGGTGTACTCATTTTTCTTGCTTGGGTCCACCTTGGCGAAGTACTCATGCATACTCCTTATTGCTTCATTTTTTTCTCCCTCGATCAAGTCTTCAAAGGGAATATCCATGATATTGTATTCAACAACCTTCACCGGGTCTTCCACTTCCTCCGGTGGAGGCTCTTTTGGTTGGTTTGCCGGCGGTTCTTCAGATTCAACATATTCCCATGGCAGGGGCTCAAGAGCAAATACAACGGATTTCAACATGTTCCTTATGTCTAATCTCCCGGTTGTCAAAAGTCCGAACTTATCAACAGATTCTACTACCAAAAAGGTTTCTGAATACAGGTAGGAAGGGCTTAGTATTCCAACATCGGAAGAAAGGACACTAAAAACAATTGCCGACTGCATTATTGCTGCAGATACAGCAATTTTTATTATATAAGTTTTATTTGTCTTGTTGAATTCCAGTCTGTTTCGATAATAAACCAATAAAATCAGGGGGGCAAACACCACAATTAATTCGGGAATGTTATTAAGGAGAGCAGAGCCTATTATATCGGTAAAAGCCAAAGCTTTCCCTGTACCCACAAAAATGGAATAAAAGGTTGTAAAGGTATTAAATATCCTGAAATAAATTATTTGGGTGCCGTAATAGAGGGTCAAAAAAGTTACAATGGAATAAAAGAGAATTTTGTTTATTTTCTCATTGAATCCTGTTGCCAGCAAATAAAACAGCATTCCCAAGGGTACGGAAAATAAACACATATAAACATATCCTATATTAAATACGGTATCATATATAAAAACCTTTAAGACTGTCTCAAAATACAGTATTAATATTGGAAAAAACAACAGCTTGATAATATTCTTGTATTTATTCATTCATGATGCTTCTTTCTATAAATTGTCACTTTGAAGGCTTTATTGCGAAAGTTTCATATACTGCCATCCTGAGGGCTATAGGCCGTAAAATTTCAGGATGGCAGGGTTTGTCACATGGTCGCTAAATTACCACATTTGCCAATTTTTCGTTGTCAATGAATCTTTGGATATTGGCAATAATCAGGTCGGCAAGCCTCTTCTTATTTTCCTTCACTGTGCCGGATGCATGGGGAGTGATATACACATTTTCCAAGTCCCATAATTCATCCTCTTCAGGTAAGGGCTCTACTTCAAAAACATCCAGGCCGGCATAGCTGATTGTTTTATTCTTCAATGCCTCAGTCAAGTCGTTTTGGTTTATTATGCTTCCCCTCGCTATATTGATAATGGAAGCAGTCTCCTTCATCAACTTAAGATTAGCCTTATTAATCATATGATAGGTTTCCTTGTTTAAGTCCGCTGTTACAACTATGTAGTCGCTGTTTGACATCACATAGTCCAAACCTCTTTTACCCGAGTGAATTTCATCATAATAGGGTAATGTAGATACGGGATTTCTCTTATAGCCTATTATTTTTACTCCGAATCCCTGAAGCCTCTTAGCAATTTCCGTTGCAATCGAGCCGGTTCCTATCAAGCCTACCGTCTGGCCCTGAAGGTTTCTCCTCCTTTGGCTCAGGTCCCACTTGTGGTCTTTTTGGCTTTTTAAATAAGCAAAAGCATTTGTGTTGTGCATGAGTATTTTACAAATAACATCCTCTGCTATGGGAACGGAGTAAATGTCTTTTGCGTTGCAGAGTGTGATATTTCTTTTACGGATATATTCCAGATCCAAGGTGTTGTAGCCTGCCCAGAAGGATTGCAGCCACCTTAGCTTAGGCAGCTTATCAAGCTTTTCCGGCACAAAATCTTTAGCCTCACCGATGAGGGCTTCTGCTTCAGGGCATTCATCAATTTCGGTACAAAACTCAATATCGGGAAATTTTTCCGATACGATATCTAAATATTTTTCATGGATAATTATCTTCATCTTATGTTCCTCCTGTCAATTCTTAATTAAACAAGGCAATAAGCAACGATTTTATAATCGTCGGGTACCTTGTAGTCCTTTTCCGGTCTTCCGAATTTCCATGTTATGCCGGACAAGGTGCTTTCTATTATTGCATCAAAATACAGCATTATAACCGCAGTATCAATCTTTTCCTCATATTCCGTCACATATATGTCCTTTTTCAAGGCCAAGACAACTGTTCCCCGGTCTACGATAAACCTCCAAGGTTGACGGTTTTTGTAGGAAGGGGCCAGTATGCCGTAGAAAAAGCCTTCCAAAAGACCGTAGTTCACTAACTCATCTGGATCTGCCTTTTCTCCCCATTCATTGGTGAAAACCAGGTCTCTTATCCCGAGTCTTTCGCTTGTATTATCCTCGATAACCAAAACATTTGATGAAGTGTTGTATTTGCCCTTCTCATACAATACCTTGCTTTGGGGGTTCTCGTATCCCAAGGCTATTAAAGCGGCCAATTTTTTATCTGAATCAATACCGATTTTTTTCTTTATTTCTTCGCCGTCCCCAAAGGTTATCCAGCATGAAGCAATTCCTAAGCTCCACGCTTTCAGCATTAAGTCCTGTACCCTGTAGCCGGCATTCTCTATGTAATAGTCCTTTTCTTCGGATAAGAATACTAAGTAATGAGGAGCTTCAATCATCCTGTTGTTGTATCCGGCAGAATCTTTAAGCTGTTCATAGACTTCATCCCTGTTTTTCCTGATTACTTCCACTTCAATATCGTCGAAAAGTCTCTTGCCGCGGTCAAAGTATTCTAATAATTCTTTAAATAAACCTGGGTCCACATCCTCTTTTTTATAAAGTCTTACTGATTTGATTTCTGATATAATCTCTTTGTATTTCATAATAGTTACCTCCATTTAAGTATAAAGTAATTATACCCAACTTTTTGGCAAACTAACATAAATACTCCTAAAAAGCAATCACTATCCCGCCATCATAAGCATAAACGGTACTCAAACCTGCAGGATCAAATATTTTAATATCCTTAAAATTATATCTTGCTTTTATGGCATCTCTTAAGTTTTCAGCCTTTTCGAGACAATTCACATGGGTGATGCCCAAGACCGTGTTCTCAAAATCAATATTGTATTCTGCAAGCATATCAACCAATCTTGAAAATGCTTTCTTTTTGCCCCTTACCTTTTCTTTTAGGACTATTCTGCCTTCTCCGTCTTCCCCCATGATTGGAACAATATTCATTATGTTGGCAAGGGTTGCTTTAAAATTGCTGATCCTCCCGTTCTTTGCCAAGTTATCCAATGAATCTAATATAAAGAGGGTAGACAGCTTGGAAATATACTTTTCCGTCTGTTCAATAATCTCATGAGGTATTAAGTTTTCTTCAATCAATTGTTTAACCTTGATTGCAACCAAGGTTTCCCCTGCCGAAGCTGACTTGGAATCAAAAATGTGGACAAAGGTTTCGGGAAATTTTTCTTTTATTGTTTCCACAGCAACCATGGCGCTGTTGTAGGACCCGCTTAACTGGCTTGAAATCGTTATAATGAAATTATATGCCTGAGTTTTTATTTTGTTTATGAAGTCTTCCGGAGGAGCACATGCTGTTCTTATTTGAGATTTGCTGTTTTTCATTTTTCTTATGAGCTCTGTTATATCCGTATTCTCATCAATAATTTCTTCATCATCGATTAAAATCCTGAATGGTACTCTTGGAATGTTTTCGGTATCCCTGCCAAAATCAACACAAGTATCAACTATTATGTTTTTTTCCATATCGAAATCTCCTCTTCCTAAGGTATTATCATGATTATAACAAAAATGTTTATATCATACAATTTTAATTTTATTTATTTAAACAAAAACCGCCGGTGTTGACTTTATGTTTTTGATATATTACAATAAAGTAACAAAATCAGGAGGTCAATATGATAATCGGAATAATAGGCGCCATGGACATAGAGGTAAAGGAACTGATATCTTCCATGGCTGATATTAAAAAAGAAACTGTAAGCGGCATAGACTTTTATCAGGGAAAATTAGAGGATAAAAAGGTAGTGGTGGCAGAGTGCGGCATAGGTAAGGTGTATGCTGCTGTATGTGCCCAGACAATGATATTGAAATATGAGCCTGATATTATTATCAATACGGGGGTTGCAGGGAGTTTAAGCACCGACCTCCGCATCGGAGACATTGTAATATCAGACGGGGTGGTTCAACATGATTATGATGCTTCTCCCATTGGCATACCGCCCGGGATGATTTCCGGAATCAATTTAATAAAGGTCCCCTGCAATGAAGAATTGGTAAAAAAATTGGTACAAGCAGCCCAAGTCCTGAAGGATACAAATGTAGCCGCAGGAACCGTGGCTTCAGGGGACCAGTTTATCTGCAGCAAGGAAAAAAAGGATTGCATTGCAACTACCTTTGATGCTCTTTGTGTTGAAATGGAAGGTGCCGCCATCGGTCATGCCTGTTATATTAACAAGGTAGATTTCTGCATAATAAGAGCCATGTCTGACATGGCTGACGGTTCTGCCCATATGGACTTTGACACCTTTGTGGAAATTGCCGTAGAAAAAACAATTTTAATAATTAAGAATTTTTTAAGACAAATATAAATTGAGGACTAAGGAATCAATATATCTATTGCATTGTGGACCGAAGAAATTTCTGCAGGTGCATATCCTCCGGGATCTCCGTCTGTATCGATTACCATCTTGTTTTCAGGAATTATTTTAATATTTTCTGCCTGAAAATAATGAACCTTGGGATGGGTTATATGGAGGCCGTTAAATACCTTGGTAAATATTTGAAACAATTCCGCATTGCTTGTTTTTTCAAAAATGACTATGTCCAAGAGGCCGTCATTTAATTTTGCCTTGGGGCACAGGTACTTAAATCCGCCGGCCCCCGCAGAATTGAGCACAAGGAAAAGCAGGGTCTTATAATTATACTCCTTGCCGTCAATTACATAGTCGATGTTTTCACAAACCTCCAATTCCTCCGGGACATCAACCGCTGCCCGGTAGTAATAGGCATACTTACCTAATATTGTTTTGGCATCGATGGTTACCTTGTGGGCAATGGTTGTAAAGGCCCCTCCTCCCACAACATTTACAAAATAATTATCGTTTATTTTTCCCACATCGATTGTTCCGAATTTTTTTTGCATTAGAAGAGAAGCAAAATTATCCTGAGACTTAGGAAGACTAAGCTGTTCAGCAAAGTCATTGACCGTTCCTGCCGGCATTATGGCCAGCTTAGGCCTGTAGCTGCATTTCATCATGCCGTTTACAACTTCATTCACGGTTCCGTCCCCGCCGCAGGCTATGATCATATCAAACTTTAATTGACATGCTCTTTTGGCAGCTTCTTCCCCATCTCCTCTTTTTTTGGTCCCATAGAATAAAAACTCAGAATCCTCAATGTTCATCAGGGTTTCGGCAGCACCGAATACCTTATATCCGGCAAGTTCTTTGCCTGATGATGGATTGTAGATTACAAAATATCTGTTCATACTTACCACCTTTTCTTTTATATGATAATTATAGCACTAATGTAAATAATTTCAACTCTACAATATAGGTGCCAAAAGCCTGCAGATTGACTCCTTAAACCTTATTAAAAGACCCCTCTCCAAGTATAACTCCCTGGTGATTTCCGTAGAATAGTTTAAATCCTCCATGAAGATGTCATAGAGTATCCGGGAGGTTTTTGTATCATATATTATAGCATTGCATTCAAAGTTCAGCTTGAAGCTTCTTACGTCAAAATTCGCGGTACCCACGGATGATACGATTCCGTCTATAACCAAGGTTTTGGCATGCAAAAATCCAAATTCATAGGTATAAATCTTTACTCCGTACTTCAAAAGCCCCCCGCAATACCAATAGGTAGCCCAGTAAACAAAGGGATGGTCCGGTTTGCAGGGTATCATGATTTTGACATCAACCCCCGAAGCGGCAGCAATCTTTATAGCTTCATATACGGAGGCGTCGGGGACAAAATAAGGAGTTTGAATGAGGATGCTTTTTTTGGCTGAATTTATCAGCTTTACGTAATTATCCTTTATTGCCTCGTCTGATTTGTCGGGGCCGCTGCTGATAATTTGAATCCCTACCCTGCCCCGGGTGCCGTTATCGGGAAAATACTCGGGCAGGAACAAGAGCTCTTCCTTGGAAGCATGGCCCCAGTCCAGGAAAAACCTGGCCTGGAGATCTATTACCGCATCCCCTCTGATTTTCAAATGAGTGTCCCTCCAATAGCCCATTCCCTTATTTAAACCCAAATACTCGTCCCCTACGTTGAAGCCTCCCACAAAGCCTGTTATTCCGTCAATAACTACAATTTTTCTGTGATTTCTGTAGTTGATTTTAAAATTAAAAAAAGGGAAGGTGCTGCCAAAAAACACGGCAACTTTTACTCCGGACCTTCTCAGCATTTCAATTTGCTCCTTGCTTATATGCCTCCCCCCTACCGAATCGTACAAAAGTCTTACCTCCACCCCCTCCTTGGCTTTTTGGGAAAGGAGGTCAAAAAGATTTTTACCCGTAGAATCGTTTCTTAGTATGTAGTACTCCATATGTATGTGGTTCTTTGCACCTTCTATGGCTTTGAAGAGGTCTTCGAATTTCTTTTGGCCGTCGGTATAGATTTCCACTTCATTGTTCTGGGTATAGGAGAAACCGTGATAGAATAAGTTCATTTTTATTAAATCCTTGTAGTTTTCCACATTTTTATCGTTAAATATCAACCTGCCGGTTTCGAATAATTCTCTTTGCACCCTTATATAGTCGCCAAATGATTTCTTGGCATGTATTTTCATGATAAAAAGCTGCTTGCGGCTGAAATTTTGCGACAAAAGGAGGTAGAGCAAGAATCCGGCACCCGGGAATACCAGGAGGACCAGCACCCAGGCCAATGTCGCCGTGGGGTCTTTTCTTTCCAAAAATATTACTATCATTGCCATACAAATATTAATTGCGTAAATTATTGTAATGGAATTGAATAATTTCATGTCCGGCCTCCTTATCCCCCAGTCAACTACATTATAAAATATATGAACACCCTATGTCCCAGACTTATTTGCAATATTGAAAATATAAACACTTTATGGTAGTATTCATATTATCAACCTAAAAGGAAGAAATTATGAAAAAACCATCCAAGTACCTGATTCTTGCAGGAACATTTTTTACTTCTTTAGCTTCGATAATTATCAGATTTTCCCAGGCTCCGGCCTTGGTTATAGCAGCCTACAGAATGGTGTTTACCTGTGTGATGCTGTCCATACCTGTATATATAAAAAACAGAAGGGAATTTAAAAGCTTAAATAGAAGAGTCCTTGCCATGTGTATGATAAGCGGGATTTTTTTAGCCTTGCACTTCGCTTCCTGGATTCAGTCAATACAAATGACTACAATTGCTAATTCAACTATCCTTGTGTCTTGCAGCCCTGTTTTCGTAGCCGGGATTAATTATTTCCTCTTTAAAGAAAAAATAACCGGCAAAATGATTGCCGGTATTGTATTGTCCTTAATGGGCACAGTATTAATAGGAGCAGGGTCATCTCAGGGAAATGAAACAGGCATGATGGTTGGAAATTTCCTTGCCTTCATGGGTGCGGTATTTGTTGCCGGTTATTTTGTAATAGGGGGATATGCAAGGAAGACATTAAGCGCAGGAGTATATGTTTACCTTGTTTATTCCATATCGGCAATAACGTTGGTTGCCATGTGCCTCTTAACCGGCGCACCTCTTTATCCCTACCCCCCGAAGGAATATATCCTCTTCTTCCTCCTGGGTTTTTTCAGCTCTATACTCGGGCATACGACCTTCAATTATTTAATGAAGTATTATTCATCAACCTTGATTTCCGTAGCAACATTAATAGAGCCGATCTATGCAAGCCTTATGGCCTTTTTGGTATTTACGGAGATACCCTCCCTATTTACGATAATTGGCGGAATTATAATAATTACGGGTATATATTTCTGCCTCATAAGAAGTGATACCCCTTAATTGGGACACTGGGTGGTGGGACACTGGGGACGGTCCTTCTTGTCCCACTTCGATGACACTACCCCCGTCCCCTTGTCACTTCGATGACACTACCCCCGTCCCCTTGTCATCTTATTTCTTTAATTCTATGGAAGCTTTTATTAAGTTTTTAAATAAGGGATGGCTTCTTGTAGGCCTTGACTTAAATTCCGGATGGAACTGACAGCCCACAAACCAGGGATGGTCCTTTAATTCTATGATTTCAACCAATTTATTGTCAGGTGAAAGACCTGAAATGATGAGTCCCTTTTCTTGACATTCCTCCCTGAACTTATTATTGAATTCATACCTGTGGCGGTGTCTTTCATTAATCGTATCAAGGTCCCCATAGGCTGCCTTTGTCTTTGTGCCGTCAATAAGCTTGCAGGGGTAGCTGCCCAGTCTCATGGTTCCCCCCTTGCTTCCTATTTCCTTTTGCTCTTCCATTATATCGATAACGGCATGGTTTGATTTGGGATTAAATTCAGAGCTGTTTGCATCGGTATATCCCAAAACCGACCTGGCAAATTCAATGACTGCAATTTGCATGCCCAGGCAAATTCCCAAATAGGGCTTTTTATTCTCCCTGGCATACTTTGCCGCAAGAATTTTTCCTTCGATTCCCCTGTCTCCAAAGCCGCCGGGCACTAATATTCCGTCACAATCCTTAAGTACTTCTTCATAGTTTTCCTCATTCACATCTTCAGATTGTATCCATGCTATATCAACTTCGGCAGAATTATCAATACCGGCATGCTTAAGAGCTTCAGCGACAGACAAATAGGCATCCTTGAGCTCAACATACTTGCCCACAAGGCCTATGTTTACCTTGTGTTTTTGATTTTTAGCCCGCTTGGTCATATCGGTCCATTCGCTTAAATCAGGTTCCGAACATTTTATATTGAAGCGTTCGCATACTATCTTTGCAAGACCTTCTCTTTCCAACAAGAGGGGTATATCATATATGGAATCGGCATCTTCGTTTTGAATAACATTTTGTTTTTCCACATTGCAGAACAAGGCAATCTTAGCCTTAAGCTCTGCCGGGATTTCCCTTTCACTCCTGCATACCAGGATGTCCGGCTGAATTCCTATGCTTAAAAGCTCCTTGACACTGTGCTGGGTAGGTTTTGTCTTCAGCTCCCCTGCCTTTGTAAGGTAGGGAAGCAGGGTAACATGTATGTATAATACATTTTCTCTTCCAACCTCGTAACGGATTTGGCGTATAGCCTCCAAGAATGGGAGGCTCTCAATATCTCCCACGGTTCCGCCGATTTCGGTTATAACAATATCTACATCCTCAACCTCGGATACTCTTTTTAACATGCATTTGATTTCGTTGGTCACATGAGGGATAACCTGGACGGTACCGCCAAGGTAATCTCCCTTTCTTTCCTTATTGATTACGGCCCAGTATATCTTGCCTGATGTAATGCTGGAATACTGAGTTAAATCTATATCAACTATTCTTTCATAATGTCCCAAGTCCAAATCCGTTTCGGCTCCATCATCGGTAACAAACACTTCTCCATGCTGGTAGGGGCTCATGGTTCCCGGGTCCACATTTAAATAGGGGTCGAATTTCTGCATGGTCACTTTAAGCCCTCTGCTCTTCAAAAGTCTTCCCAAAGAGGCTGCAGTAATCCCTTTTCCTAATGAAGAAACAACTCCTCCCGTTACAAAAATATATTTTGGCATTTTCTCCTCCTGATATGATGACTATTATTACAAAAATCGGGCATATACCCCGCAATGAACCTTATAAATATAAAAAAGAGACAAAAAGGGTTTTTTTTTTAGTCTCTATCGCTTATAAAATATTATTCTGCTTATAAGTATAAGGCAGCGCCTTCAATCATATTACTCAACAATTTTATATTAAATACATTAAAAGGTCAATCTATTTTTATGATTTTTTAAAATTTTGTTTGGAAGTTGTACTATTGAAATTTAAAGAGCATATATATTTATAAAGAATAATGCGTAAGGCTCAAGAAACTTAAAGGAGGATTTACCTTGGTTAAAATAATTAATGATACATTTAATATTAATGAAATCATCGATTCGAATTCTACCGAAGTACTGTTGGAGAGCGAGTTCACCATTACTGATGACATGCCCGATATAGAAAGAATAGTAAATATCGAGGGAAAAACAAATCTTAATAATGTTGCAGTAACAAAAGATAATATTACAGTTGACGGCAGGCTCATATATAATATAATTTATCTCTCCGACAATGAGAATTCCACCATACATTCCATGACGGGAGAAATACCCTTCAGAGAAGAAATCGGGATAGAAGGCATAAGCGAAGACATGGAAGCTTTCACAGACATCTTTATAGATTACATTGATGCCGACCGGGTGACAGAAAGGAGTTTTTTAGTTAAAGCAGTTTTAATATTGGATACTGATATCTACATGAAAAGACCCGTTACATATGTATCTGATTTAGAGTCGGACGGAAGCATCCAAGCTAAAGCTAAAAATATATCTTTTTCTGATACTGCAGCAGTCTTATCCGAAGAAGTGAATATTAATGATGCGGTGGAGCTCAGCAAGGGTTCAGATGAAATAGAAAAAATCATTAAGGCAGATGCCGATGTCTATATGACAAACTTGGATGTATTAAATGACAAAATGCTGGTAGAAGGAATATGCAAGGTCGGATTTTTGTTTACTGAGAATAACGACCTCCACACCGTGGGTTATGTGTCGGAAGAATTTCCCTTCACCCACTATCTTGAGTTTGAAGATTTAAACGAAAACATGCTGAAAGATATAAGTATAGAAGTAAAGGATATGACATATTCAACTGGGGATAACTTTGATGATGAGAAAAAGCTTATTGAATTTGCCTTGCCCTTTACCGTAAGTGCAACATTTTACAGCAATATCAAAAAAAACATAATCACGGACTGCTATTCAACGGATTATGAATTAGACCTCCTGTCGGAAAAAATCAACTTATCATCAATAAAGAAAATAACAGATGAACTTGTCCCTTATGAAAACAGCTTCGAAGTACCTGCAGGGTCAATAAGAGATGTTTATTCGGCAGATGTAAGCCCCAAGGTTTCGGAAAAGAGGATCGCCGGCAACAAATACATTATAGACGGATTCTTAGATGTAAATGTGCTTTACTTGAACGGTGATATGAATAAAATGGATAAAGCATTCGCCTCCCTGCCCTTTACCGCCTCTTTCCCCATAGATGAAGAGGATGCATTAAGCAAGATTTATTCTGATCTGAGAGTTCACAAGTGCAATGCCTACAGGAAGGGGAACAAGTCGGTAAATATAAGCTGTGAGATAAATGTAGGGTTAAAATTCAAAGATGATGACGAAATTACCGTAATAAAGGATATCGCAGAAAGAGAACCGGTAGACAGAAGCAAGATGCCAAGCCTCATATTCAGGGTTGTCCAATCCGGAGAAAGCCTGTGGGATATAGCCAAGAATTATAATCTGTCAATAAACTACTTGAAAGAGTTGAATGACTTATCCGAAGACCAGGCTCTCGAGGCAGGAACAAAAATAATAATAGCAAGAAGTGTTTAACTTTGATAATTATTGAATATTACAATTAGCATTAATAAATAAGAGCTGCGGACTTTTGAGTCTCAGCTCTTTTCTTATGCTGTTTTGCTTACTTCTGTATGTTTCCAAACTTTGTATATTGGCCTATCCACGCTAATTCAACGGTTCCTACGGGACCGTTTCTTTGCTTGGTTATAATTACATCCGTTATGCCCTTTTTCTCGGACTCTTCCTTGTTGTAATACTCGTCCCTGTAAAGCATGATCACTACGTCTGCATCCTGCTCAATGGCCCCGGATTCTCTCAAGTCCGACATGACCGGCCTGTGGTCATTTCTAAGCTCGGGTGCACGAGAAAGCTGGGACAGGGCCAATACGGGGCAATTCAGCTCCCTGGCCAAGGTTTTTAATCCCCGTGATATGTTGGAAATCTCCTGCTGCCTGTTATCCGTACGTCCTCCGTCAGACATGAGCTGGAGGTAGTCCACCACTATTAAATCCAGCCCCTTTTCAATCTTAAGCCTCCTGCATTTAGACATCATCTCAAACAAGGTAACAGACGGGGTGTCATCTATAAATATTTTACAGTCTGAAATCAAGCTCATGGTATTAATAACCCTTGTCCAATCATCATCGTCCAAAGAGCCTGTCCTCAGCTTTGTGCTGTCAACCATGGCTTCCTGGCTTATAATCCTTTGAACATATTGTTCTTTTGACATTTCAAGGCTGAAAAGGGCAACGGAAGCTCCGTTCTTTACCACATTCATGGCAATGTTTAAGGCAAGGGCGGTTTTTCCCATTGACGGCCTTGCGGCTATCAATATCAAATCAGATTTCTGAAGTCCCGAAGTCATCCTGTCCAAGTCGGTGTAGCCGGTTGCAAGACCTGTTATCCCTCCCCCGGACTTGGCCCTTTCTTCAAGCTGATTAAATACATTCATGAGGACTTCTTTAATTTCTGAAAAAGAATTGATGCTCCTGTTCTGGGAAATGGAAAAAACTCTTTGCTCGGCCAGTTCTATGATTTTTTGAACATCATCATCTTCCTTATAGGACTTCTCGATAATTTCCTGTGAAGCGCTTATAAGCTTTCTCAAGGTAGATTTTTCCCTAATGATGTTACAGTATGCTTCCACATTTTTAGATGTTATTATGTTTTCGGTCAGGGTCGCTAAATATTCAAACCCGCCGATATAGTCTATTTTGCCTCTTTTCTTCAGCTCCTCAAAAACAGTGACAGCATCGACGGGTATATTTTGCATATGGATTTGTTTTATGCTGTCATATATCTCCTTATTGGCCTCATAATAAAAATCATCATAGCTCAAGAGATTGACCACCTTTTCGACAGCTGTGTGGTCAATCATACAAGAAGCTAATACAGTCTGTTCAGCCTCCGCATTATGTGGCGGTACTTTTCCAAAATTAATATGCTCAGACATTTCTACCCCTTTATTTTTCCGTAACTATCACTTTTAATTCGGCACTTACCTGAGGATGAAGCTTTATTTTAACCTTGTACTCGCCCACGGTCTTTATTGGCTCTTCCAAATCAAATTTCTTTTTATCTATCGAAATCTTATGGTCTTTCTCTAAGATATCCGCTATTTCTTTAGTTGTAATGGAACCGAAAAGCTTTCCCTGTTCACCGGTTTTTGCTTTAATGACTATGGTTTTTTTCTGCAATTCTTCTTCAAGTGCCTTGGCTTCCTGCAAGAGTTCATTTTCCTTTTCTTCTTTTCTCCTTTTTGCCGCTTCTAAGCTTCTTAAATTCGCTTCTGTGGCTTCTATGGCTAACTTTTTCGGAAAAAGATAATTGCGGGCATATCCGTCTTTAGCGTTGATAATTTCACCCTTTTTACCGATATTCTTAACATCTTCCAACAGTATTACCTTCATTGCTTGTTCTCCTTTCTATATTGGGCTATTGCTTCATATAGTTTAGCTTTTGCGACCTCCATGTCTTCAGTGTGTATTTGAGCCCCGGCCATGTTCAAATGGCCTCCTCCTCCCAAATATTCCAATATTACCTGAACATTTACTTCACCTAAAGACCGGCCGCTGATATTTATATAATCTTTGTTTCTGACAAGGACAAAACTTGCTTTTACATCCTTTATGGTGAGCAGCTCATCCGCACATTGGGCTGCTGCAACGTTTGAATCATCCGAGTAATCATCGATAAAAGATACAACCATATCATCAAAAACAATTTCGCTTTTTTCTATAATCTCAGTCTTTTTCTTCATAAAGTCGATGCTTTCATTGAAGAGTTCTTTTACTTCAACATTGTCGGCACCCTTTCCTTTTAAGAAGGCTGCTGCTTCAAAGGTCCTCATGCCTGTTTTGAAGGTAAATGAATTTGTATCCACCACTATTCCTGCCATTAGGGCATCCGCATCAAACTTTGTAAGCTTGATATGGTCTTCCATGTATTGGATTAATTCCGCCACAAGCTCACAGGTTGAAGAGGCATATGGCTCAATATAGTCTAATAAGGTGTTTTCGATATATTCTTCGCCCCTCCTGTGATGGTCTATCAATACTACCTTATCAATTTGGTCAAAGAGTTCCGGAGCTTCCGTATAGCTTTTTCTGTGAGTATCCAAAACTACAAGGAGGGTGTTTTGATCGGCAAGCTCCATTGCCTTCTCGGTGGTAATAATGGATTCAATATAGTGGCCTTCCTCTTTTTTCATCCTTTCATACATATTTTTTAAAGCATGGTTGACTTTGTTTAATACTATGTATGATTTTTTGCCCCTGCTTCTTGCAATGCTGTAAAGGCCTATGGAGGCACCTAAGCTGTCCATATCTCCCACCCTGTGCCCCATTATTATTACATTTGAGCTTTGGTCGATTATCTGTCTCAAGGCATATGATATTATTCTTGCCCTGACCTTTGTCCTTTTCTCTACCGCCTTGCTTTTGCCTCCGTAAAATTTTACCGAATTAATCCTTTTAACAACAACCTGGTCTCCCCCTCTGCCTAAGGCTACATCCAAGGCTCCCTTGGAGTATTCCATAAGCTGGCTTAAATTTTTGGCCATGGCGCCTGTACCTATGCTGAGGGTAAAGTTAAAATCATTGGTCCCTTTTATTGACTTGACATCATCCAGCATGGAAAATTTTTTCTCTTCCAAGCTTTCAAGAAATTTGTTTTCAATCATCATGAAGAATTTATGGTTGTCATATTTCAGAACAAATCCATTCATTTCCGTAGCATATTTATTGAGAATCTTTTCTATCTGGGCAACCATTGATGATTTTTCACCCAGTTCCAATTTCTCGGATATTTCGTCATAATTATCTATTTGAATAAGCATAGTGATGGGTCGTTCATCATTATATTTATTTCTCAGGGTGACAAATGCCGTGCTTTCATTCCAATAGCAGACATAGGAGTGTCCTTCCCCGAACCGTCCCTCTTCAAGCTCATAATACAAGACATTGAAACTTCTGCCCGTTCCCGGAATCTCAATGTTGCTTAAGGTACCTTCCTTATTCCCTTCCATTAAATTCATAGGAAATCCTTCGATAAATTCTTCTATGTTTTCAATAAGATCCGAATCACCTTGGAGGAGCTCCTTAAATTTGTTGTTGAACCAGAACATTTTCCCGTTCAACCCGATTATACATATGGGAAGGGGTGAATAGTAAAAAGAGTTTACCGATAAGTTTTCCAGATTTTTTGTATAGTTTATGATATAGTTTTTTAATTCTCTTTTCCGCAAAATCTGTTTTCTTAAGGTATAGGCTGTAATCAATACTAATACAAGTCCGGCTGCGGCAGCATAAATAAACATACCTTCGATTAAAAAAACTATTATCAACAACAAGATAACTATAAAGTAAATAAAGCTGTCGTCCTTTAAAAACACCGGGTTTTTATTATCCATATTGCCTCCTTCGACTATTGGGCTCTGTTTAATTTTCTTATATTTACGGTTAAATCAACTAATCCGATAAGGGCATAAATCACGCTGAAATTTATTATCATGTATACAATCACAATCATTATTACAGTTCTCACAAATTTACCGAAACCTCTTTTATCTATATAAAATTTTATTACGGCAATACCCTGCAACAGCATAGCCATAAAAACGATAATAAACAGATTCAGCTGGATTATTTCTATATTGATATTTAACAATCCCAACAAATATGATAAAAGCAGCAAGCCTGCCATTGCAATCATAAAGCTTCTTGGAAAGGAAAAATGGCTTATTCCCTCGTGCTCTTTAATACTTATTGAAAACCGTCTTCCAATCCTGCTTGCGACTATATAATTGATGTAGGATGTGATAATGGATGCTCCTATCAGGACGGCAGGGAATATATTGGTTACAAGAGTCCTCATCATCCCGGCCATTTCTTCAAAATTCTTTATGGACTCTTCAAATTGGCCGGTTCTCATACCTTCAGGAACACTATCAAACAAAGCTTTCGTCATTTCAAAGCTTTCCTCATACAATAGGGCAACTCTTTCGACAAAATTGATTCCCATAATAAAATTAAAAAAGAGTATAAAT
>JAAYOE010000088.1 GCA_012520455.1 Tissierellia bacterium | reverse complement strand
CCGGGTTACCGCCTTCTTCAAAGTTAAGATCTCCATTCATACCATCAACAATTATGAGACTTTGTTTAATAAGCTTATTCAAATATGCTATAGGTTTATGCAAGCCCATGGTGTGAAATTTTCTTTTCTCGGAATTGGGTATGCAACCCTTCATATTTTTTAAAGCGCAGGTCATATTAGTCTGACAATGGCCTTTGAGGACCGGTACGTTTATTAAATAATCAACCTTTGCTGCATAATCGCAGACATTTATCTTCAAGCCGTTTATTTCATATCCCTTGTAATTATCTTTTTGAAGATCAATAAGGGGAACATTGTATTTTTTGGACAAATCCTCATATCCGCATACCTTAAATGCATTTGATGTCCTGTCTCCCACCCAGGAGCCTTCCATAATTACTATTTTATCATACCCTTTCGACTTTAAATATTCAATAATTCCTTCCACTATTTCGGGGGAGGTTGTTGCCCCAGAGCTCGAAGGTTTTGCTACAACTAAATTTGGTTTAATTCCGATCAGTGAGTTTTTATCTATTTCTTCTTCAGGTTTTATAACTTCAAGTAATTCCTTTACTATCTGCTTAGGATTATCCCCATAGATTATACGTATCCCATTTTTACCAAGCATGTATATACATCCTTTCAATTGTTGTATAATAAATTATAGAATTAATCTCATTACCAATTTTGATTCAATCCAATCATACTTCTCTTTAGGTTTCACAAATCTGATTTCAATTCTTTAATCATAATGAAATCTTCGTTACCCGCATGGTCAAGTTTTTCTTCCCTTATTCTATATTCCAATCGCTTATAAAACTCCACTGCCGGATTATCCTTTTGAACGGAAAGCGAAGTTTGTGTATAACCATTGGCCCTTAGTACTCCAAACAGTTTTTTCATAAGCTTAGTTCCAATCCCATTACATTTCATATATTATATACAGGTATCGTGAGGCGAGATTTTTATCATACAATTTCATTCCAGTCATATCTTCCTTAAGTTTTTGCTCATACAAATCTAAATTTCCTTCTTCTTCAAATTTCTTTTTATATTTTTGCAGTACTCTTATGGAATTCTCATATAATAAGCACTCGTTTTTACTAAAGTCAATAGTGTTGAAAAAAATATTGTTTTTGTTAAGGGCATCAGCTATTTTCGTTTTATTGCTATCAAGGATACTCTTATTTTCTACGGCTTCATCAAATATATATTGTGAAAAAAATAAATACATTTTATTATTTTCTATACTCTTTAATTGCCCAACAAGTTTATCCAAATCTTTGCTAAAATAGAGGCTGTCAATGGATAGTGTAACTGTGGGTTTCAAACCATAGTCAGAGATCCTGTCAATGTCACCCTTGATATATTTAAATGCCTTGCCGGTTCTATCCAGGATATCACCATCCAGTTGATCAATTCCAATTCCCCGGCATCCGTATTTATTGACTAAAAGATTCAAAATACTTCCGGGACCGCACCCTAAATCCAAAATTGTATCTTTTACCGATATCGGAACAGAACCTAAAACAAAATCTATTTGTTGTTTATCCATCATGTTAAAAAGATATACCCTGTAGCCATATACCTCTTCGCAATAGTCTAAATAAGCGCTGCTTCTGGTTAATCGTTCAATTTTTTCACTAAATTCATTTTTTACCGTTGCCGTACTTTTTTTTGATGCTTCAAGCCTGTCCCTATTTGTCAACAACTCAAAGTTTGTTTTTTCAACAGTCACTCTCGTTACCTCTTTCATCTAATTATTAACTCGTACCTGCTGTCTTACCCTTAATCAACATTGTACATTTTTTTCATGTCCGCTACAGAAGTTGAAATTAATTCTTTCAAAATGTCAATATCAATATCTTTGATTGAATTTATGTATATACATGAGCCTGAGCTGATTTTGTGCTTACCGAGTTTGTCCAATAAATCTTTATAATTACCTACTCCTGGCATAATATATATAGCTATATACTGCTTTCGCGGTGAGAATGCTATTAATGGCCAGTCACCTTCTTGTTTGCTTTTCTCAGACTTGTAATGGTAGAACCCGTATCCTACCATATTGTTATTCCATAATATAGCTTTTTCATTTAAAACACTGTCAAATACCTTTTTCAATTCTATACTGTCCATGCGTTTTTTTGCAGGTTCAACGCTCATCAGAAAACTATCAACATCAAGATCAGTCGGCCTTGTTTTAATTTCACCCATAATAAACCTCCTCATTTTTGTATTTTTTTACCTAATATCCTCAACGCCTACTGAGTCTTTTACGCCATCAATAAACAATATTATATATTATACCATTATTTTCAAATTAATAACATGCATATATTGGTGCCAATCATAATAAAAAATTCCCTTAAACTAGGTCAAGGGAATGAAAAATTATTAGATTTCATAATTCAGTCTGTATAACCGTCTAAATGTCATGCCCGGCAGCACTTGCTGCTGCTTTTTCCGGATATATTCTTTGTATTTTCTACGACGGACCGGATATCTGTCTTATTTGGACGACCAAATTTGATAAACAGGAATCCTCCGGGGCAAGTAATCTCATCTACGACTTCAATGCCCTTTGCAACAAGAAGCTTGCGAAGTTCTCTTTGACTACGATGGGTGGCTGAAGCACTGCTCGTTACCAGTACCACCTTACCGGCAATGGAAGCATCAAGCTTTTCGGCATAGGATAAAAGATCAGGATTACTTTTGCCAGCATAAATACCACCTACAAGAAAGAGAAGTCTGGCTGCTTTGGGGTGAGGGTACTGTGTGATATTTATTGCTTCAACACCAAGCTCTTTCCCTATCGCTTCTGCCAGCTTTCTTGAATGTTGTGTTTTTGTTGCATAAACGACACTTATGTTATTCATAATCATACTCCAAGCAGCTGGTCCTTAGATGCTCTAACCATATGGAGTCTCATTCACGGTTTTACAACTATGCTTGTTAATAATACGATTCAATATGAAGGAGACTATCTGGATG
>JAAYOE010000087.1 GCA_012520455.1 Tissierellia bacterium | reverse complement strand
ATTCATAGCAATGACACCCTGCCGGTATTCATAGCAATCACAATAAACCCGCCATCCTGAGTGTTAGTGAAGTATCTCATAAATCTTCAGGACTAAAACCCTAAAATTGTAATTCATATCAACGCTAAATCCGTATCTATTGTATCCCCGCTTCTAAGCCTGGTCCTCAAATTGCTGATTATTTTATCCATCTTTTCCAATTCCTTTAAGGCTTCTTTTTCTTTGGGGCCGGTTTCTATGACTTTGTAAATTCCGCCGTTTCTTATAACTATCCTTTTATCCGCCATAAGGGCTAAGCTAGGATCATGGGTTGCCATGAGAACAATTTTTTCTTCGTTAACCAATAAATTTAATGCCCTTTTTCTGTCTATTCCCGCGTTTTCGATTTCATCAATCAAGACTATGGGAGAGGTGCTTAAGATGGCCGTATCGGCAATCATTAAAGCCCTGGATTGACCCCCGCTGAGTCCTGTAACAGGTGTATCCAAATTGAATTTTTCACCTGCTAATTCGTTGGCTGCATCAACTATTTTAGAAACCACTTCCTCCTCGTTTTCAACCATCCTGCTTTTTGCATGAAGCTCCAAGAATTCCTTAACGGTTAAATCCATGATAAAGTTCATGTTTTGGGACAGCTGAGCCACAAGCTTGTTGCCGGTGGAAAATCTTATGCTGTAGTCAGGCTTTTCACCGTTTATCAATATGGCCCTGCCGGTCGGGGTATCCCTGTTTGCCGCCCATTCAATATCAGCTAAGAGCCTGCTCTTGCCGGAGCCGGTAGGTCCCACGATTGAAACAATTTCACTTTTTCTTATGGTCAGCTCATCAAAGTTTTCTCTGTTCCCGTACTTATCCCTGCCGGCCAAAATGGTTATTGAATCAACAAGGTCTTTTTCCAAACCTAAGAACTGAAGCATTTGGTTTATATATGTTTCTAAATCCGATTTTATTTTAGGAATATCTATAGCCCAATCCTCTATTTCTTCTTCGGTAAAATGGTTTAAATATTCGATTAAGGTGGAATCCTTAAAGCCTTCGACATTTAATTTGTTGTTTTCAAAGAAAGATAATATAAAAGGATACTGAGCTTCCAAGTCCTTGATTTTCTTCATTTCCAATTCTTTAATGCTTATCATTTTCTCCTCCTAGGTTCATCTTTCTCACATTGCCCATCTGGTATTCTTCACCTATCCTTGTTTCTCCCAGACAGTATGAGCACAGGGCTGAAGGCATGGGAAACCTAAGCTTACTTCCCTTTACGGTTTCTACATTTGAATCTTTATCATAAATCAAGGTGCTCAACTCAAAAGCTCCCTGACCCGTAAGCCCGTTAACGGACATAATTACGGCCTGGGGGTTCACCGAATTAACCCTTGATGCAAATACTTCCCTTTCCGCCTGGGATACAATGTCACCTTTTGTTATAACCACTATATCGGCTGATTTAAGCATGGGCCCTATTTTTTTGGGTGTGTTTATACCGCTTAAATTATCTATTACACATACGGCCTTGATATTTTTTATATAAGGGGAGCACCTGTTGCATAAGCCTGCACTTTCAGTTATCAATAAATCTAATTCTTCCTTCTGCCCCCACCTGACTACTTCTTCTATATTGCTGGCAAAAAAGTGGTCCGGACACAAGGAGCCTGAAAGTCCCTTTTTAACCGGTATTCCTGCTTTTTCATACAAGATATCATCATCTGTATAAAGGCAGTCAAATTTAACTACCCCTGCCTTAATGCCTCTTTTTCTGATTGCCTCAATAGTTTTCAAAATTACGGATGTTTTACCCGAAGAAGGAGGTCCCGATATTATTACTAAGTTCATTTATTCAGCTCCTTTAAGTGTTTCATTGAATATATTCTCGCATTTCTTTATCAGGTTCGAAATGTCATTTTCCTTTATAAAATCCCATCCAAGCCAAATATATTTATTGTCTTCCGGTATTTGGTTGTCTACTTCCGGATTCACGCTTGGCATCTTCCCCTTGTGAGACAGGATTTCTCCTGCTTCCTTTGATGCAAAGAAATCAGCTATGGGCTTAGTCTTATCTTTTGTTTCCTTCTTGGTCAGCATGAAAATAGGGCTTATGATGGCTCCGTCCTTGGGCCACACCAATTCCATGGGGCTTCCTTCCCTCACCATCCAGGTGAAGAAATAGGGCATTATGGTAATTGCCGGCCTTTCTCTTTTCATGTGTGACTTAACCATTTCTGAAGGATGCATGTTCTTCTGGAATATTCGGGCTAATTTTCTTATACCTTCTTCCCCGTAGACCTTGTATATATTCAACAATAAAGCATTGAATAAATCAAAGTCGCTTATGGGAAGGCTCACCTTGTCTTCATATTCATCCGACATTAACTCTTCCCAGGTCTCGGGAATTTTTCTTCCCTCCAGCTCATCCTTGTTGACCAAAAAGACGGCAGGAACTACACCAAGCATTGAATACTGACCGCTTGGGTCTTCAAGCCTATATTCCGAAAAGTCTTTGTTATATTTTTCAATTCCGCTTATATCTTCAAATAAATTTTCCGATTTGTACCTTCCTAAGAGGTTCTTGTCAAAAAATAAGTCAAAACCTGCAGATATAAATAAGTCCGGAATATTTTCCGAATTTTTCATCTCATCTTTTATCCAGTCAATTCCCATGGATGCAGCTTTTAATTCATAATTTAAATTGAAATCAAAATTTTGCTCCTTTAGCCACTTTTCAAAAGCTTCCAGCAAAGGAACCTTCACAGGGCAGGGAAGCACTCCGGTTATTTTTATTGTGTCTTCATACTTGTTCTGAGTCTTTTTATTCTCTTCAATTCTTTCCGTCAATTGACTTATAAAGGCTTCCGGATTAATTTTCTTGGACTTTAACGCATTTTCCAATGAAATTGAGCTTCCGAACATCTTTCTCAGGTTGTCATCCTTTAAACTTTCAAATCCCAAGGATATTAGGAGGTCCAAGGCTTCCTTATGTTTTTCGGTTATGTTGAACAAGGTATCTTTTAAATCTACACTCATAGTATCTCCTTTTTATATAAATCTTTAAGCTAATTTATTTGTGTCATCCTGAGCGTATACGAAGGATCTCATGAGATTCTTCGGGTTAAAGTTCTCGCAATGACAGTTTGTGGGTTATTAATAGCACAATTTTGTTATATGTTATATTAACACATTTTTCAGCAAATAATTGTAACATTTGTTACAAACTTTCCTTTATCCATTTAAACAATTCCATGGGTATGTCTATATCCGATACCTGAGTGATGGTTCTGAATCCTGCATTCCCGTTCACTTCGCACACTGTAAATGAATTCTTTGTAAAAAGTAAATCCACCCCGCAAAAGTCGAGGCCAATGGCCTTGGCTGCCTTAAGAGAGAGTTTTTTTATAGTATCGCTCATTTCATATTTTTCTACCCGACCTCCCAATGAATAATTGGACTTAAAGGAGGTGTCAGAAATCCTCTTCACACAGCCCAATATTCTGTCTCCCAGCACATAGGCTCGAATGTCCCTTCCATAGCTAAACTCGATATACTCCTGATAAAAGTATTCTTGGCTTGTTTTATAAACATTATTATAATCTTCTTCATTTTCAATGAGATAAACTCCCTTGCCCTGGGAGCCTTCGTTTTCCTTCATGACAAACTTCTTCTTGCCAAAGTAATTATTAATAAATTCATAGTTTTTCTCTTTCGAGAACAAATATTTTGGTGTGGTTACTTTGTTTTTAGCCAAAAGCTGGGCAGTCACGGCCTTGTTTCTTGAGTTAAACATTGACAGGGTGGAATTAACAACCCTGATTCCTAAGTTTTCAAGCTGGATGCTTATAGTGTAATTGTAATCTCTCATTATGACAAAATCGGGGAAGCTCAAAGCCTTCCCCATGTATATGAATTCTGTTTTGCCATTGGCATTTGAAATAAACAAATCATCGCTAAATACAATATCAACGGATATGCCGTTTTTTGAAGCACTTTCCTTCATCCAGCCAAAGGCATTGTTTCCGAATTTATTGTTTAAAGTCTCTTTTGGATAAATCATCCACCCATACATATGTATGTACCTCCCTTTACCCACCGGGGACGGTTCTTCGTGTACATTTGATGACACTACCCCCGTCCCCTTGTCATCAGTCGAGCTCTGCGATTCCTGCATTTAATGCATAGTAGCGTCCTTTTTGCTCCATCAGGTCATCATGGTCGCCCCGCTCTATGATTTCTCCGTGTTCAAGCACCATTATGGCATTGGAATCCCTAACCGTGGACAATCTGTGAGCTATTACAAAGGTAGTCCTTCCGGCCATCAATTTGTCCATACCTTCTGCTATGAGTTTTTCCGTCCTGGTGTCGACAGAAGACGTAGCTTCATCGAGTATGAGAATTACAGGGTCAGCTATGGCGGCTCTGGCTATTGACAAGAGCTGCCTCTCCCCTTGGGATAGGTTTTGCCCGTCGGAGGTAAGAATAGTATCATAGCCTTCCGGGAGATTCTGTATAAAGTAATGAGCATTTGCAAGCTTTGCAGCCTCCACCACCTCATCATCCGTCGCATCCAATCTCCCGTACCTGATATTTTCCTTAACAGTTCCCTCAAAGAGGTGGACATCCTGTAAAACTATACTCATGGTGCTTCGCAAATCATGCTTGTTGATCCTTCTGATATCTATCCCGTCATATAGGATAAGCCCTTCGTTTATTTCATAAAACCTGTTGATGAGGTTTGTTATAGTTGTCTTTCCGGCTCCTGTAGACCCTACAAAGGCTATTTTCTGGCCCGGCTTTGCATAAAGGTTAATTTTATTAAGTACTCTTTTTTCGGACACATAGCCAAAGTCTACATCCTTAAATGTTATAAAGCCCTTAAGAGGTACTTCCTCATAGGTCCCGTCCCCTTTCGGAACCATCCAGCATGATGATTTCCTTCCCTGGCAGCCTTTTGCCAGGGTTACATCCCCATCGTCAATTTCAATTTCTTCATCCAATACATTGAATATTCTTTCTGCTCCTGCCAAGGCGGCGAACAATTGGTTGAGTTGATTTGAAACCTGTGTTATCGGCCTTGATACAGACCTTGTATACTGCAAGAATGAGGCTATGTTCCCGATGCTCAGGCGGTTTATCATCACTAAATAAGCACCTGCCATTGACACCAAGGCATATTTGACAAAGGACAGGTTGCCCATGACAGGCATGAGCATAACCCCATAAGTGGATGCTAAGGTGCTTGCATTCTTTAATTCCTCATTTTTCTTAAAGAAGGTCCTAATTGCCCTGTCTTCATAGTTAAATACTTTTACAACCTTTTGGCCTGTCATCATTTCTTCGATATAGCCGTTCACATCTGCCAAGGAAGCCTGCTGCATCCGGAAGTTTTTAGCGGATTTTTTGCCTATATACTTTACCGTATACAACATCACCACAAGCATGGCAAAAACCACGCTTGTCAAGATGGGGCTTAAAATAAGCATCATTACAAATGCTCCAACAACCGTAACAACCGATATTAGTATTTGTGAAACACTTTGCTCCAGGGATTGATTAATCATATCCACGTCATTTGTAAAAGTGGACATTAATTCTCCGTGGGAGTGTTTGTCAAAGTATGATACGGGAAGCTTTTCCATGTGAGAAAACATTTCTTCTCGTATTTTATGAACCGTCCTTTGGGCCAGCTTTGCCATGGACAGGTTCCCTATGTATTGTGAAAGGGAAGTAACTATAACCAATCCTGCCATAAGCAGAATATATCTGATAAAGACCCCCGTGTCATTTCCCCCGACCAAGGTATCAATAATCGGGCTGAGCAGTGCATTTATCCCTATTTCAGACAATGAGCCGATTATTATAAAGAAAATACCTCCGATAAACAAAAGTATATTAAATTTAAAATAACCAAACAATCTTAAGAGGGTTTTTTTTGGGTCCTTTGGCCTTAACTGCTTTTCTTTCATGCTCCCACCCCCCTTTGCTGGGATTCGTAAATTTCTCTGTATATGGGTGAGCTTATCATGAGGTCTTCATGCTTACCCAATGATTCTATTTGTCCCTCATTCATCACGAGGATTCTGTCTGCATGCTGAATGGAGGATACCCTCTGAGCAATTATTATTATGGTAACATCCTTTAATTCTTCCTTGAAAACTCGCTGAATTTTTGCATCCGTTGCCATATCCACCGCGCTGGTTGAGTCGTCCAGTATGATGATTTTCGGGGACTTAAGAAGGGCACGGGCAATTGTAAGCCTTTGTTTCTGGCCACCCGAAAAATTCTCTCCCCCCCGGTCTACCTTGTGGTCCAGTCCATCCTCATACTTGGATACAAATTCCCAGGCCTGGGCTAATTTCAGGGCGCGGATTATTTCTTCATCGCTTGCCTTTTCATTGCCCCATTTCATATTGTCCCGGATAGTTCCCGAAAACAAGGTGTTATTTTGAAGCACAAAGGCTACCTTATCCCGCAGTAACTTTATATCGTAACGCTTAACATCCACGCCTCCCACCAATACGGCCCCTTCCGTAGTATCGTAAAGTCTCGGTATCAGCTGGACCAAGGTTGACTTTGATGAACCTGTGGACCCGATGATACCCAGCACCTCACCTGAATCTATATGAAAACTTATATTTTTCAAAGTTTTTTCGGTGCTTCCCGGATAACAGAAGCACACACCTTTAAAAGCAACAGACCCGTCCTCCAATTCCTCTACCGGATTTTCGTCTGCCTTGAGCTCTGACTCGGTATCCAATATTTCTACAATTCTGGTAACAGAAGCGGATGCCCTTAAAAGCTGCATGAAGAAAAATGACATCATCATTAAGGCCATCATAATTTGAGTTATGTAGGTAATGAAAGATATCAGCTGTCCGGTTTCCATGGTTCCTGCAGCCACCTGCTTTCCACCGAACCACAAGACTGCCACTATGGTAGAATAAACAACTATGCTTAATACAGGCATCAAAAAAACAATCAATGTTATTGCTTTTAGGGCAGTATCCATCAATGAATCATTTCTTTCTTTAAACCTTTCTTCTTCATAGGATTGTCTGTTAAAAGACTTAACAACCCGTATAGCAGTTAAGTTTTCACGTATAATTGCATTCACCCTGTCAATCTTGGTCTGCATCTTTAAAAAGAGCGGCCTTGCCTTAGATAATATGATAACCAAAACAGTGACCAGGACAGGTATGGAAACCACAAATACTTTTGCCAATGAAGCATTGATATTCAGCGCCATCAGAAGGGCAAAGACCATCATGAAGGGGGCCCTTACAGCCATCCTCAAGCTCATCATGGTAACCTGGCCTAATGTGTTGCAATCATTTGTAAGTCTTGTGATAAGAGATGCAACAGTAAATTTGTCCAGATTGGCAAAGGAAAAACCCTGTATCTTTTCAAAGAGCTTGAGTCTTATTTCTGATGCAAAACCAAATCCTGCTTTTGCCCCGTAATGAGAACTTATAATTCCAAAGGTCATCCCCGCCAGGGCTGCTGCAACCATTATGATTCCTATTTTTAAAACATATTGGATATCTTGGTTTGCAATACCCACATCCACTATTCTTGACATGAGATAGGGTATTGCTATATCCGCAGTTACTTCCAATATCATGAGTATTGGACACAAGACTGCGTATTTAATGTACTTTTTCATGTATGGCAGTAATTTTTTCAATTTTGTCTCCTGTTTACACAAATATGGTAAGTGTTTCGGTTTACATAAATATTTTTATGTAAACCATAGTAAAAACGAAGGATCTTACTTATTAATCAATTCTCTTCCTATAAGTACCCCCACCATTTCGGCGAACTTATCTAAGGTCAATATGCGGGTGAACTTTTGTCCGTATATTTTTTTTACCGAAGGTACATCTTCATCCCTTCCGGTGAAAATACAGAGAATTGATACTCCCTTTTTCCATCCTTTTCTGACCTCGTTTGCGGTATCTTTTATACCGGTTTCATCGGAGTATTCTTTCTGCAGCGGAATAATGCCATTTGAGGCCACGCCCAACATATCGTTTGGTCTGCCGTCCGAAAGAACGATTAGTATCTTGTGCCTGTATTTTGAATCCTCCATCATGTGAAGGGCGGTGCGAAGCGCCATCCCGTCCCGGTTAAAGCCGGCCGCATAGTAATTGAAAATCTTGTCGTTGCTTCCTTTTTCATCATAATCACGGAATAGATTCACAATTGTGTAATCCCTCATATTGCAGAAAGAATAAATCCTTACGGGTATCTTGCACCGGGTCAGACTTTCTGCAATTATGTAGCCCTCTTCTGCTATGATTTCCTGACGGTTAAGCTGGGAAGCCGAAGCATCAAGCATGATATCAACAGACATATCCGGTATTTCATCTTTGATGGATCTAAGAAAAATTCTATCGTCATTTAATAAGGTTCTCCAGGCTTTTTCCGTAATAAGCTTTCCCGAATCAGACTTCATTGAGTAGGTATAGTTCACTATTATGGCATTTCTTATTCTTTGGGTAAGTTTAGCAATGTTGTTAGTATTCCTGATATAATTCTTCATGTAATGGTCTTTGTTTTTCTCCCTTTGCTCAGAAGTCTGCTTCTGCCTGAAAATAGCATCATCGCTTTCTCCAAACTGCCCCCTTGTAAAATGCAGGTGGCAGCCTTCATGGGCTTCATCACACAGTGTTTTTTCCAGCTCTTTAGTTTTGGATTCTCCTATAGTTGATATTCCGAAATAATCCTGTATGAATTCTCTTTCCTTGTTATCTGACTTTTCTTTGAGTTTAAGCCAGCCGGAGAATATTTTACCCCTTCTTTCCCCCTTGTTCTCTTCCCCTTCAAAGGTCAAGCTGCTTCCTTTAATTGACCTTTTAATTGAGGGAGTTTTCCATCCAAAAAAATTGAATTTGGTTTTTATTCTCTTTATATAAAATTCATTGCTGAAATCCGGCTCAAAATATTTTTTGATTATTTGATTCATTTTATCGATAACCTGACGGGTATCGCAATTGATGTCAAAATTCAGCTCATCAAGCAAGTTTTTGATATTATCGCTGACCTTCATATCATACCCGTATACCCTGCTGAAGTATGCAGCTAAAATTTCATCGAACAACTCTAATCTGTCCCGGTTTTCTAAAGCCCTCTTCCCGCACTCATGACGAAGACCGGCCAAAACCGGTCTGTTTTTACTATCTTTTTCAAAGATGCATCCTTCCAGTCCAAGCATCATTAATTTCCGATAAAACAAGTAGTCGCTGTCATACCTGAGAGTATCAAAGTATTCGTCTAATAACCTGTAGTCAAAATATTTATAAATGGCACCGATCACATAATTCCAATATAAATCAGCTTTACCCCTCTCATCGTATGCCGTAATTTCAGGTATTATGGAGTAATCTTCCGAAACACTCCATATTATATTCCATGCTCTTTGTTTTTCGCTTGTTTTTTTCATTTGATGATAACTTCCTTTGCCAAATCCTTACGCTCATATCTCCGATAACCCTTAATCACCCTTCGTTTGATTTAAAGCCCGATACCCTGAGAAGTTTTATACCTAAGAATGTATCCAGGTCTATTTCAACTTCTTTAGGCAGTACCAATGATTTGGATATATATACGTCTATTCCGTCAACATTGATTATTTGATAGTTTTCCGGAGCCTTGGGCTTCCGGCCGATTATTTCAGGAACGGGTACAAGCACGCTTTCGCTGCTTAAACGGTTTTCCGGAATTTCAATCGTGACTTGAAGCTTTCCTTTTTTCTTAAGATACTTCAAAGCCCTTTCGGTTATTTTAATTACATTTTCTTCAGACATTAATACTCTCCTTATATGTATTGAGATTCTACGAGCTAAAGCTCTCAGAATGCACTTGGTCATCCTGAGTGAAGCGAAGGATCTCATGAGATTTTTCGGGTTAGCCCATAGTATGACATAATTGTTTTCATATCAATAGCTTATTAACTTATAAACATGAAATACCCGGATACTAATATACCCAGAATAATTCTATACCAACCAAATGCTTTGAAATCATTATTTTTTATATATCTTAGCAAAAACCTTATGGATATTAGGGATATAAAGAAGGCAACCGCCATTCCCGTCACTAAGACTGCCATTTCCAAGCCGGTAAAAACAAATCCGAACTTTACCAATTTCAAGGCGCTCGCTCCGAACATCACGGGTATTGATAAGAAAAATGAGTATTCAGCTGCTATATTTCTGGATGTTCCAAGTATTATGGCACCTAATATGGTAGCTCCCGACCGGGAGGTACCCGGAACCAGGGACAAGACTTGAAAGAAACCTATCATCAGTGCCGTCTTGTATGACATGTCCTTAAAACTCCTGATGCTTGCCGGCTTACCCTTATTCTTATTCTCAATGACTATAAAGAGTATACCGTATAAAATCAGGGTAAGGGTAACAGTCTGATAATTGTAAAAATTTGCATCAAACCAATCATCAAACAAAAAACCTAAGACGGCCGCCGGCAGTACACCTACTATCACCTTAAACCATATATCCATGGTGTCTCTTTTTTGTTTAAGGGTCTTGCTTGGAGCAAAAGGATTCAGCTTGTGGAAGTAGAGCAATACAACAGCCAAAATTGCTCCCAATTGTATTACAACCCTGAACATTTCCATAAATTCTGCACTGGCATCAAATTTTATAAATTCTTCAACCAAAATCATGTGCCCGGTACTGCTTATGGGGAGCCATTCGGTTATTCCTTCCACTATCCCCAATACTATTGCTTTGATAATCTCTCTGAACATTTTACCTCCAAGCCCTTTATTTTTAGCACTGAATTTATTATATATTTTGCCGGTTGAATTTTCAATAAATATAATTTATTCAAAATTTTCCCGGATAAGAAATACAAAGCTTGTTCCTTCATTAAGCTTGCTTTCTGCAAAAAGCTCTATATTGTGCCTTAAGGCTATTTGTTTTGCAATAGTGAGCCCCAGACCTGTGCCTGTCTTGTTTTCATCGGATTTTATCCTGTAGTATCTTTCGAATATATTTGGAAGGTCTTCCTCGGATATGCCGATACCTTCGTCCCTTATGATAATTTGCTCTCCTTTTAAAGTAATATAAATGTTTTTGTTCTCATAGGAAAACTTTACTGCATTATCTATGACTGTCAAAAACATCTGGCGAAGCCTTCCGTAATCCCCTTTGATTAATAAGATGTCCTTATCGGAACTGTATTTTATATTGATATTTTTTTCTCTTGCCAGGTTGGAAGCGCTCCTTATAGAGTCCTTTAATACATCACAGATATTCAGCTCTTGCATTTCTATTTTAAAATCGGTATTTTGCAGTCTTGACAGCTCCAATAGGTCGTTTACCAATCTTTCCAAGCTCTTGCTTTCTTTGAGCATTTGTTTATGGTATTCTTCAACCTTGTCCGGCTCGGTTACAACCCCGTCGGAAAGGGCCTCAAGGGAGCCCCTGATGACAGTTACGGGAGTTCTTAGTTCATGAGAAATATTAGTTATAAAATCCTGCCTTTGTTTTTGTACTTTTTTTCTTTCTTCTTCGGCTTCATGAAGCCTCAGACTCAATATATCCATGGTTTGAGCAAGGTCGCCTATCTCATCATCTTGTTCAATACCGGTTTTTACCTTATAATTTCCTCCTGCCAGCAGGGCTGCCGTATCTTTCATTTTTTTAAGGGGTTTGGTAAAGGTTAAAGCTAATAGGACAGATAAAATTACGGATAAAACAAATGCCGTGAGAATACTGATGAATAATATCCTGAAGCCTTCACTCATTGCATCATTTATGCCTTGAATGGGGGAATGGATTAAGAGTGCTCCTATTATCTGACCATCGGAGATAATTGGAGTGCCCACAGTCAGGGCAGGTGTTTTTAAGAGCTTGCTAAACCCCTGGCTGAAGGTAGTTTCCCCTTCAAAAACTTTTTTAACAACTATATCTGCATCTTGAGGCAGGTCGGCATAATTGTACTGCATGTGGGACATGCTTCCCATTATCAAGAGATTTAATTCCTCATCGACTATCCATGCATCTGCCATGGCAATATCATCTAAATTTCGTATATATGAACCTAAGCCCCCCTGGATTCCCATCATGCCGCCCTGCCTGCCCATACCGGGCCTGAAATTTAAACTGCTGCCATCCATTAATTCCGAAATTGTACCTGCAATTGTCAGGGCGCGCTTTTCCAGGTCTTTTTTATGAATTTCAACAGCATTGTTTTTAAACAATATCATGAACAAACTGCCTATTATTATTGAAAAAGCAATTAATGCAGCTGAAAAATACACTATCAGTTTTATCGAAATTTTATTTTTCATCATATACCTCAAACTTGTAGCCTACTCCCCATATGGTTTTAATCTCCCAATTCTTATGACTATAGTTATCGATTTTGGACCGAAGCCTTTTAATATGAGAATCCACGGTCCGGCTGTCGCCGTAATAATCATATCCCCACAGGCTGTTCAGAAGGTTTTCTCTTGTAAAAACCTTGCTCTTATTTGTAGCCAAGGTCCATAATATTTCTATCTCCTTTTTAGTCAGGGAAACATTTTTATCTCCGATTGTAACCATATAATCTTCCATATTTATTCTTAAGTTATCATATACAAACAGGCTGCTGCTTATGCTTTCAGTGCCTATCCTTCTCATGACCGCCCTTACCCTTGCCATGACCTCGGCAGGAGAAAAGGGCTTTACGATATAATCGTCAGCACCGATATCAAGCCCCATTATTTTCTCAAAATCCTCTCCCCTGGCGGTAATCATAATAACGGGAACATTTGAAACCTTCCTTATTCTGCGGCACACTTCAAATCCGTCAATCATCGGCATCATAACGTCAAGCAGGACTACATCGGGTTTGTGTTTTTCAAAAGCCTCCAAAGCCTGCCTGCCATCATATGCGATCTTAACTTCGTAGCCTTCTTTTTTTGCATATTCCTCCAATATGGAGGTTATTTGTCTGTTGTCATCCGCTATTAACATTATGGCCATATGATACCTCCTGTGTTTATGTAATTATACCATATGATAATACTAAATTGTGGCAATTCTGTGTTTTTATAAAGGAAAAAATCATATTTTTTTTAAACTAAAGACATAAATTTGACACAAATACCGGTTATATTAAAAACAGATAGAATTCAGGAGGTGAAAAAAATGAAAAATAAAACTTTAATAGCAGGTCTATTATTATTAATGATATTGGCAACAACAATTACTGCTTTTGCATTTACGGGAAGAAGTCAAATTGCTTATGATGAAAGCCGGGATACCTGGGTGAAATTTAGAGATGAAATGTTTGAAAACAAAAAGGCTTTTATAGAGGAAAGGGTTAAAGACGGGACCCTTACCCGTGAAGAAGGAGATGAAATTCTTGATAATATTGAATTTATGCAGGAAAACTGTCCGGCATACGGCAGCGGTCGGGGTATGGGAAGAGGTTTTGGAATGGGTTTTAGGGGAGGCAGATGCGGCAGAGGTTCTTGGTAAAGGGTTATCACATTCCTTTCATTGAAAACATATTATGGTATTAATAAATTACAGAAAGGAATTTGTAAAATGTACAACTATTATTACTACCCCTGCCCAGGCATGTACCCCCGGTACAGACAGCAAGACAGGATGTATAACCGTCAAAGAATGTATAATCCATACTTATACAATTATAACATGGTCCCCGATTTAAAGGACCATAACAGATATCCCATCAACCCCAACTATCCTTATAATCAGGAATTGATCTATAGCCCATGGGCCTTGCGATATCCGGGTGAAAGAGGTTTCATAGAGATTAAGGATTACGGCCCGAATCCCTTTGTCATAAATATTGAAGAAGTAACTGAACAAAACGATACTTACCGTACGGCCCTTTGGACGGGAGATCATATGCAGCTCGTTTTAATGAGTTTAAATCCCGGAGAGGATATCGGTTTAGAAATACACCCTGATGTTGACCAGTTCGTACGAATCGAGGAAGGCAGAGGAATCGTTCAAATGGGAGACAGTGAAGATAATCTGAATTTTGAAGAAATAGTTGGTGATGATTTTATATTCGTTATTCCTGCGGGTAAATGGCATAATTTGACCAATACCGGCAACAGACCCCTTAAATTATATACGATTTATGCACCCGCCCAGCACCCTCACGGCACGGTTCATGAGACCAAGGCTGAAGCGGAAGCTGAGCATGGCCTTTGAAGGCTTTCAAGATTAAAGCTGTTTCTCCCGGGGGAGAAACAGCTTATTTATGTTGATAAACTACATTTTTATCATTGCTATGAATAACCCGCAGGGTGTCATTGCTATGAATAACTCTCAAACTGTCATTCTGAGAGCTTTAGCTCGAAGAATCTCATGAGATCCTTCGCTTACGCTCAGAATGACAGGCTACGCCTATATTCACAATTCTTAATCCAGCTGAAGTACCTTATATAGTATTACAGCCATTTCAGCCCTTGAAATCATTGACTTCGGATTCAAATAGGAATTGCTCCCCTGTATTATGCCCGCCTTAACCAAGGTTGCAACAGAGGTAACCGCATAATCCGAAACTGAGTTTCTGTCCTTAAACGTATATAAATCACTCGATTTGCCTGCAGATAATTTTTTACCCTCAATTGTCAAAGCCCTGTCAACAAGAACCATGGCATCTTCTCTGGTTATTCCTGCAGCCGGCATAAATTTATCCCCGTAACCCTTGGCTATACCTAAAGATTTAGCGATGGCGATTGCCTTGTAGTAATAGCTGTCCTTAGGAACATCTATAAAGTTACCCCTATCTGTCCCCCTTAAATCCAAAGCCCTATAAAGCATAAGCATAAAGTCTCCCCGGGTCACATTATTCGCCGGACTGTAATTGTTGTTTCCGGTTCCGTTTACCACGCCTTCTTCAAACAAGTAATCAATATAT
>JAAYOE010000086.1 GCA_012520455.1 Tissierellia bacterium | reverse complement strand
TTGAAAAAGGTAAATGATGCAATGGATGAAATGAAAGAGGACGGAACCTATGATGCCATTTATGCCAAGTGGTTTTCTGAAAATTAAAGGAATGTAATATGGAAGCAAAAGTACTGAGAATGCTTGTGCCCATGGCCTTGGAAGGGTTGAAGGTAACTTTGGGAGTATTCGCCGTCACCTTAATTATGTCCCTCCCTTTGGCCATTGTGGTTGCAAAGCTTAGAATGTCCAAGAACAGAATAATTTCAAAAATAACGGGAACCTACATCTATATAATGCGGGGCACACCCTTATTATTACAGCTAATGTTCATCTTCTTCGGTTTCTATCGTGTGCCCTACATAGGGTATCCCTTCAGCAGAGAACAGGCTATTGTCATTGCTTTTGTCCTAAACTATACTGCATACTTTGCAGAGATATTCAGGGGAGGAATCAATTCCATAGATGTAGGCCAGCATGAGGCGGCCCTGGTCCTGGGCCTGAGCAAAACCCGAACCTTTATGAGAATTATTCTTCCTCAGGTCATAAAAAATGTCTTGCCTTCGATAGGCAATGAAGTAATCACATTGGTTAAGGATACATCCCTGGTATATATCTTGGGCTCAAGCGATATTTTGAAAGCGGCAAGGTCTGTATCCAATGTGTATGCGGCTTTTAGTCCTTACATCTATATAGGGATGGTATATATGGTAATAATAGCAATTCTGACAAGGATACTGGATAAAATCGAAAGCAGGTATGATTACTACAGATAGGAGGTTACTATGGTTTTAAGGGTAGAAAATTTAAGCAAGAGTTTCGGCAAAAATTTGGTCTTCCATGATATCTCCTTTTCTGTAAACAAAGGCGAAATCGTATGTATCCGGGGCAAGTCCGGAGAAGGCAAAACAACCCTCTTAAGATGCCTCACATCACTGGAAACTCCGGATAGGGGTACAATAATAATCAACAACAGGTATCTGTCCAGGGAAGAAAACAAAATAATTAAATATGCTCAAAAAAGCGAGCTCCAGGCCATACGCCAGGAAATCGGGCTTGTATTCCAAAATTTCAATCTGTTTCCCCATATGAAGGTAATGGAAAACCTGATGGAAGCACCCCTTTTCCTAAAGAAGGATTCTTATGACAATATTAAAAAGCGGGCTGAAGAGCTTTTAAAAAGTCTTGAGCTGGAAGGAAAAGAAGACTCTTACCCCTTTCAGCTGTCCGGAGGCCAGCAGCAGCGGGTGGCAATAGCAAGAGCCTGCATGCTCAACCCTTCGGTATTATGCTTTGATGAACCTACATCAGCCTTAGATGAAGAAACAAGAGGTCAAATATCAAAAATAATCAGGTATTTGGCTTCGGAAGGAATTGCAATAATAATCGTTACCCATGACAATGCATTTGTGGATGAAATAGCTCAAAGAATAATAACAATGAAAGATGGAAAAATTACAATACAATAGGGAGAGCAGGGGCTCTCCGTTTTAATCTTACCTGAAATCAAATGTTAAGAGTTATATAATTATGAATTAAACATAACAAAATGTAATAAAATAATTGTTGAATTAATTAACATTATATTATATAATATTCAATGTGAAAACGTTTTGAATTTTTTGAACTTAAGAATTTAAGACGTTTTAAAAGCACAATATTTTTTGAATGGAGGGATATGTTTGGAAACACTAATGAACATTAACAGCGTAGTTAACAACTTTGTATGGGGACCGCCGATTTTGGTATTAATCGTTGGTGTAGGTCTTTTTCTGTCTGTTAAAACCGGATTTTTCTCTATTACTAAACTTGGCTACACGCTAAAAAACACTTTGCTAAAAATGTTTTCTAAAGAGCAAAGAGGTGAAGGTGAAGTTACTGCATTCCAGGCTGTTGCTACCGCACTTGCCGCTACTGTAGGTACAGGTAATGTTGCCGGTGTTGCTACAGCTATCGCCCTTGGAGGACCCGGTGCGATATTTTGGATGTGGCTCGCTGCAATAGTTGGTATGACAACTAAATTTGCCGAAGTTGTACTAGCTGTTAACTTCAGGGAAAAAACAGAAGACGGTCGTTTCGTAGGAGGTCCCATGTACTACATAGAAAACGGCCTTGGGAAAAGCTGGAAGTGGCTTGCTGTGTTATTTGCATTCTTCGGTACTTTAGCATCATTCGGTATCGGGAATATGACTCAGGCAAACTCAGTTGCATTGGCAGTACAAGGTTCTTTCAAGATTCCGCCTTTGGCTACAGGAATTGTATTAGCTGTTCTAACAGGCTTGGTTATAATTGGAGGTATTAAGAGAATCGGTGCAATAACCGAAAAATTAGTTCCATTCATGGCAGCAATCTACATCCTTGGAGGTCTGTTCATATTACTTTCAAATGTAGCTGCTATTCCGGGAGCTTTTGCCATAATATTCAAAGAAGCATTTACCGGTACTGCTGCAGTTGGAGGATTTGCAGGTGCTACAATGGCTAGAGCAATTCGTTACGGTATTGCTCGTGGTGTATTCACAAATGAGGCCGGTTTAGGTAGTGCTCCTATAGCACATGCTGCTGCAACTACCGACCATCCCGTTCGACAGGGACTATGGGGAATATTTGAAGTATTTGCCGATACAATAGTTATCTGCTCCATTACTGCTCTATCAATTATTACTACCGGAGTATGGGAAACAGGAGAATCAGGTGCAGTTTTAACAACATTGGCATTTAATACTGCTGTTCCCGGAGGAGGAATAATAGTAACCGTTGGTCTTATACTGTTTGCTTACTCAACAATTTTAGGCTGGGCTTACTACGGTGAAAGATGTCTTGAATACCTGGCAGGAACAAAACCGATATTGGCTTATAGATTAATATGGGTTGTTTTCATAGTAATCGGAGCTGTAGGAGGATTGGAATTCATTTGGAGTTTGGCAGATACATTGAACGGCTTGATGGCTATACCAAACTTAATAGGCGTATTGTTCCTCAGCGGTACAGTATTTAAACTTACAAAAGAATTCTTTACTAAAGAAAAAGGTGAATTAAAAGAATAAGGATTTAATAGCTAAGGCGCTGGTTGAAAACCAGCGCCTTTTTTCATTACGTATTTATGAGCTAAAGTCAGTTTATTTAGATACAGCCTTGTGAAAAGTCCGAATGGCATACAATTTCAACTTCTTCATTTCTAAGCAAGCTGGCTATATGCCCCTCTATTTCTTCAGCAGTGATGTTGGGTGCAAATCTTCCAACGACATTCCCTTCTTTATCAATCAGAAATTTGGTAAAATTCCATCTGATGTCATTTTCTTTAATCCCGGGGGTATATTGTTTAACCTTATCGTAAAATTCAACTGTTTCCTTATTTCTGAACTCTTCAACGGTTGTTTTTAAGTATTTGTACAAGGGTTCTTCATTGGGTCCGTTAACATCGATTTTTGAAAATTGCTTAAATTCGGTTCCAAAATTTAACCTGCAGAAATTTGCAATTTCTTCATTTGTACCCGGAGCCTGGCCAAGGAATTGGTTGCTGGGAAAGTCCAAGATTTCAAACCCCTCAGGAGCATACTTGTCATAAAGCTTTTGCAGTCCGTCATATTGTGGTGTAAAACCGCAGCCGGTAGCTCCGTTTACAACAAGCAGTACCTTACCCTTATAAGTTGACAGGGACACTTCCCTATTTTCCATATCCTTCACTGTAAAATCATATATTTTCATATTATCCTCTTTTCCTCCTATATTTTCTATAATATATAGATACCCATTCTTGTTAATTTTAAGCAGAAATTTTTACGGATTTAAAACGGTCGATGCAGACAAAAATTTTTTCAGATTCTTAAATATATTGGGAACCTTTAATCAGATTTGGATCAACAACCGTTTTTTTGTGTTTGAGCGGATATATTTTGGTATTTTGAAAATAATATAGTCGGAGGTGTTTATATGAATTTTACGACTAAAGAAACCTATCTTTTAGAAGA
>JAAYOE010000085.1 GCA_012520455.1 Tissierellia bacterium | reverse complement strand
GTCCTCAGTGTCCCAAAGTGACAGGAAGGACCGTCCCCAGTGTCTTAATATTATTAAGAAAGGAATTATTATGTATAAATTAAACCAAATAGAAGATTTTGTGTATTTGACCTTTCCGATTTTGGATGAATACGATGACCTGGTGCATTGCTTCACCACAAGAAAGGGGGGCGTCAGCAAAGGCCCTTACGAATCCCTCAACATAGGATATGATACGGGAGATGACGAAGAAAATGTAAGAAAAAATAATCTTATTTTATTTAATAAATTGAGTATTGATATTAAGGACATTGTAGAAACTGACCAAACTCATACCAATAATATTAAATATGTGGATGAGAGTTATAAGGGCAGGGCTATGAAGGATCCTGTCTATACAGATATAGACGGTATTTATACTGATAAGAAAAATCTTGCCTTGATGTCCTTTCATGCGGACTGCAATGCGGTGTTTTTTTACGACCCGGTGAAAAAACTGATAGGGCTGAGTCATGCAGGATGGAGGGGGACTATTACTGATATTGGGGGCAAAATGGTTAAGGCATTGATGGAAATGGGTAGCAATCCTTCCGATTTAAAGGCGGCCATAAGTCCTTCTCTATGCCAGGATTGTTTTGAAGTGGATAAGGATGTTGCCGACATGTTTATCTCTGCGGATTCGAATTATAAGGATTTCATGATCACAAGAGGAGACAAGTATCATTTTGATTTGTGGGGAATCAACAAATACAACATGATAAAAGCAGGGATGGATGAAAAGAACATTGAGATTGCAGGTTTGTGTACCAAGTGCCGCAATGATTTATTCTTTTCTCACAGGGGACAAAAAGGCAAAAGAGGCCTCATGGCAGGCGTAATAATGATGAAATAGGGGATCCTGCTCCAAACCTATAATTTATTTAATTATTTAAAGTCATATCCTCGGTACATGCTTAATATAATAATATATATAAGGCGTGAGGAGGGTATGGAAATTGGCTCATAAGAATAAGTTTTTTTTGGCATTGATTATTTTTATAGCAGTATGCCTGACGGCATGCGGCACCTTAGATATGATGGTGGGGCTTAAGGAAGAAAATAATCCGGATGTAACCGATTTGTCCGAACTTTCGGAATTTGAAATAGTTGAAGACACAATCGGAGAAGAAGCATATGAGGAAGTGATAGAAACTGCCGCAATACCTGAAGAAGAAGTTAAAATGACAAACATATTGGCCTATTATGAAGATGAATACGGCTTTGTGGTTCCGGTGAATACAAAGATACCCTGGGAAGAAGGAATTGCTAAAGCAACTCTCAGGAGTATGGTGGCAGGCAGCGAAACCGAAAAAAGAATAGCACAATCAGGCCTTCACGGGGTGATTCCCCAAGGTACCGAAATAAGAGGCATGTCCATAAAGGACGGGGTATGCAGGGTGGACTTCAGCAAAAATATATTAAATACTTCCTCCCTTAAACAGGAAGAAAATATGATTTCTGCCATTACATATGCTCTTACGGAATTTCCTACAATAGATAAGGTTGAATTGTTGGTGGATGGTCAGGCAATGACCTCTCTTCCCAACGGTTTTGCGATAAATATGGGATTTGAAAGAGAAAATATTAATTTGTACGGCTCGGCAGAAGGGGCCAATTATACCGTATATTACAAAGCACCCGATACTGAAGTTATGGGGCACTATGTGCCGTTAACATTTTCGGCGGCAAAAGTGGGTAACCCGGTGGAATTTGTCGTTGAGAAGTTATTCGAAGGACCTCCTGCAGATACGGTCTTAAGCAACAATATACCTGTCGGCATTAATTTGAAGGATGTTAAGGTTATCGGAGACAAGGCGGTAATTAATTTGGGGGTTGAAGCAGTTACACTGTCGGAACAGGACTTCAGGGATATGAACTCAATAGTTGTCCTGTGCTTAGAGCAATATGATATAGGAGATGTTGAATTCAACATTGAAGGGTTGACTTTTGAAGCGGCAGGATTGTATTTTGACGACAGTGGTGCAAGACCGGTGTTTAATGAATATTAAGGAAGATTGAGGAATGTCCCCAAATCATTGAGGATCAAATTAAAGAATAAGTAAATCCGGGGAGCCACCTCCCCGGATTTTCCATTTTCTATTTTTCGTAGTTTTCTTTTGCCTTTATTGCGAACTCAGGCGTCTGTATCACTGAATACGGAGCCCCTTCTTCAATTTCGCCTGCTAACTTCATGATGTCAATAAGTCTGTTGTAACCATCCTCACCAAGCACAAGGTCAGGATTCCAGGCATCTAAATCCTTGTAGGTTTGAACTATTTCAGCTAAGAATTCAACTTCCGAGTCTGCAAACTGGGGTAATATTACCTCAGCTACTTCCATGGCGTTATGTTCTGCTACCCAGACCATTGCTTCATATAAAGCGTTGCAGAATCCCTGAATTACTTCAGGATTTTTTTCAATATAGGTTTCCAATGCGCTGTAGCATGTGTAGGGGATGTATCCTGCCAGCCTTCCTACGGATTCAAGAACATATCCGTTTCCCTGAAGCTCAAATGTTGATGCTAAGGGCTCGAAAAGTGTGGTGTAATCCGCTTCGCCGGAGGCAAATGCCCCTGCCATCATATCAAACTGGACATCGGTCCTCACATCAACATCGACTCCGGGAGTCAATCCGTTTTGCTTTAATACATATTCCAATGCCATCAGGGGCATCCCGCCCTTTCTGCCTCCTAAGATGGTATGACCCTTTAATTTGTCGATTGTAAAGTTATCATCCTTTTCCCTTCCTACTATGAAGGACCCGTCCCTTTGGGTGAGTTGGGCAAAGTTCACCGCCAAGTCATCCCTTCCCTGAAGGTATACATAAACACTGGCTTCAGGTCCCATAAAGGCTATGTCCGCTTCACCGCTTACCAGGGCTGCCATACACTTGTCGGCACCTCCGCCGTTGGTAAGCTCAATTTGAATGCCCTGCTTTTCAAATAATCCCATCTCAAGGGCAACATACTGTGGAGTATAAAAAATTGAGTGAGTTACTTCTATCAGGCGAACTTTTTGATAATCCGCAGGCTTTTGGCTGCATCCCACAAACAGGGCCGTTGTGATTAAAAGCACAACAATAAGTAGAGAAATAAATCTTTTCATTAAAATCCTCCCTAAAATAGTCTTAGAAATATACTATTCATTTTGATATTAAAGGGTTACATAAGACTTGATTTAAACTTAACAAAATTAGTAGAAATTTAGCAAACAATGTGGTATATTAGAAATGTATGTTAGGAAAATGTATAACCTAATAAAAAAACACAAATTATGCAAGAGACGGAGAATGAGATGGCTATACCTTTTACGGAATTTTTGAATCAGATTGTTCATAACCCCGTGTTGTTGGTAACAACAATTCTCACCTTGGCGGTTATTCTGGTCAATGGATGGACTGACGCACCCAATGCCATTGCCACATGTATTTCTACTCGTTCCATATCTGCGCGTTCGGCGATTCTAATGGCTGCAATATTTAATTTTTTAGGTGTTTTTGTCATGACCATGATTAATGCAAATGTAGCCCAGACAATCTACAACATGGTTGACTTTGGAGGCAATTCAAAGGATGCCTTGGTTGCCTTGTGCGCATCCTTGTTTGCAATCGTAACATGGGCAACTGCAGCATGGTGGTTTGGAATACCCACCAGTGAGAGCCATGCATTGATTGCCGGAATTTCGGGTGCTGCAATTGCTTTGCACAACGGCTTATCCGGTATAAACGGAAGCGAATGGGTAAAGGTATTATACGGATTAGCATTATCAACCTTCTTGGGTTTTATATCAGGGTGGATGACTGTGAAGCTTGTTGAGTTGATTTTCAGGTCCGTGAACAGGAGAAAGGCAAACGAGTTTTTCAAACATGCACAGGTTCTAAGCGGTGCAGCTATGGCCTTTATGCACGGTGCTCAAGACGGGCAGAAGTTTATGGGTGTTTTTATGCTTGGAATATTTTTAGCAAATGGACAAGCAGGTGTTACAAATTTTCAAATTCCTTTGTGGATGATGCTCTTATGCTCCTTAATAATGGGGATTGGAACATCCATCGGAGGATACAGAATAATCAAATCGGTTGGAATGGATATGTGCAGACTTGAAAAATACCAGGGTTTTTCGGCTGATATGGCTGCTGCCACATGCTTGTTCATTTCTTCAATGACAGGAATACCCGTAAGCACTACTCACACCAAGACCACGGCGATTATGGGCGTGGGGGCGGCAAGAAGATTATCTTCGGTAAATTGGGGTATAGTAAAGGAAATGGTTATGACATGGATTTTGACCTTTCCGGGATGCGGAATAATTGGATATTTGATGGCAAAACTATTTATTATTATATTTGTTTGAGGTGAAAAATGGCTAGAAGAAATGAATTTGATTATTTTGACGGTTTTGTAAGATTAGCCGAATACAGTTTAAAGGCTGCAAAACTCTTGGATGAGACATTCAAGAATTTTAACAAGGAAACTCTTCAAAAAAACATGGTAACCATGCATGAAATAGAACACTCGGCCGATTTAGAGGCCCATGAAATAACTAAAAGGCTTGCAAAAGAGTTCATAACGCCCATTGAGCGCGAAGATATTCTGCTCCTGGTTCATAAGATTGACGATATTACAGATTGTATCGAGGATGTTCTCCTTCATATGTACATGTATAATGTAAGGGTTATCAAGGAAGATGCAATAAAGTTTTTGGAATTGATATTAGCCGCCTGCGAAGAGTTAATCGCAGCCTTCAAAGAATTTAAGAATTTTAGAAAATCAAAGGAAATCAGGAACAAAATTATATATGTCAACAAATTGGAAGAAGAAGGGGACAACTTGTACACAGAAATTGTGAGGAAGCTCCATCTAACATCTTTGGATGCCATAGAGATTATGACATGGACCATAGCCTATAACCGGCTTGAATCGTGCAGTGATGCCTGCGAAGAAGCCGTTAATGTTATAGAAAGTATCATGATGAAAAACATGTAGGAAAATATTGTTAAAAAATTCTCGATTTTTCATAAAAAGGTCTTGCAATGATAGAGAAAGATTGTTAAAATATATCACAGGAGGCGCTTATGGGGAAAAATGAAAAAATCTCACCGGCAGTAATAAGAAGGCTGCCCAAATACTACAGGTATTTGGGGGAACTTAGCAAAGTCGGAGTTAATAAGATTTCATCAAGAGAACTAAGTGATATGACAGGATTCTCTGCTTCGCAGATAAGACAGGATTTAAATAATTTTGGGGGATTCGGACAGCAGGGATTCGGTTATGATGTAGAAAATTTGCGTAACGAAATTGGAAAGATACTTGGTCTGGATAAGAAGTACAAAATTATAATTGTAGGTGCTGGAAATATTGGTCAGGCTATTGCAAATTATACAGGCTTTTATGAAGCCGACTATGAAGTGGTGGCCTTGTTTGACAAAAATCCGAAGCTTATCGGATTGTCTATCAGGAATGCCTTGATAATGGATTCTGACGATTTGGAAGATTTTCTCGAAAAAGAGCATATTGATATAGCTGTTATCTGCACCCCCAAGAGTGTATGCCAGCAGGTTGCGGAACAATTAGTCCGTTGCGGCATAAGGGCTATTTGGAATTTTGCCCCGAAGGATTTAAAAATGCCTGAAGAGGTATATGTGGAAAATGTCCATTTGAATGAAAGTTTATTTTCTCTGACATATTATTACAACAAGATGAAAAAGGAAAGTGAATAGCACAATAACAAGGCAAGATGTATAGTGCAGGCATGGTCAAAATTTGGACTGTGCCATTTTTTTGTCAATCTTAATAGTATTGTTGAAACATGTCTTTTTTTCTGATAGAATACAAGTAATTGAAAGAACTTAGAATTTTTCCGGTATTGGTTTGCATACTGCTATAGGAGGAATAAACGTGAAAGACGATATAGAAACCTTAGGAAAAGAACCGGTCAGCATTGGAGAAGGAATATACTGGGTAGGCTATTCCGACCCATACAGGGGGCTTCATTGTAATCCTTATCTTATAATTGGGGGAGATGAAGCTGTTTTAATTGACGGGGGTAACCGTGATGATTTCAGTACCGTCATGCTGAAGATTTTAAGAACGGGTCTGAAGCCTTCACAGATAACAAGACTTATATATCAACACTATGACCCGGACCTCTGCGGGAGCTTACCCCAATTAGAGTCAATCATTAACAACGATATGCTTAGAATCATATCACATGAAGAGAACAATGTCTTCATCAATTACTATTCGGATAAGACGGAAAAACTTGATTTTCGCGAGCTGGGCTGCCATTTTGATTTCGCTGACGGCAGGCGGCTGGAATTTTATCTCATACCCTATTGCCACCAGCCGGGCAGCTTCGTTACATATGATGCGAAAACAAAGACGCTTTTCTCCAGCGACTTGTTCGGAAGCTTTGACTTCCAATGGACCTTGAAGCTAAAATTGGATGATGCCTGCAGGGAATGCCGTGATTTGAATGAGTGTCCTCTGAAATTAGAGAAATGTCCCATCAAAGGAATCATAGAGTTTCATCAAAGAATCATGACATCAGCCAGAGCCCTTCAAAATGCCCTGGATACAGTGGAAAAACTTGATATTGTCCAGATAGCTTCCCAGCATGGCAGCATTATATCTTCAAAAGAGGACGTTAAAGCCGTTATCAGGCATTTACGCTCTGTCAAAAACATAGGTATTGATTATGTCTTGTCGGAGGAATCCGTATGAACAAGAGAGATTTACAGCTCCAGGACATTTTATCAAAAGACCTGCCTTCCGATGAAGAAATTAAAGTCTATGCCTTAGAAGGCTTCGCAAAGGAGATTGATTACCACAATCAGACGGAACTATTGACCAAGTTGATTTTGGACCATTCAGCCATAGCGGAGCAGCTTGAACACTTGAACAGGGAATTGAGGCACAATCAGGAAGTCCTTGCTGAAGCGCAGGAAATTGCCATGTTAGGCCGGTGGGACATTAATCCCTTCTTGGGAACCATGATTTGGTCAGAATCCATGTATGCCATACTTGAAGTTGACAGCTCAAGGCCTGCCTCCTTAGATTTGTATTATTCATTTGTTCATCCTGAGGACCTGGATAGGGTGACTGCCATGTTCAAGGAGATGTTCCTTGCTCAAAAACCTTGGACAACCAGGTACCGCCTGCTGATGAAAAGCGGGCAGGTTAAATGGGTGCATCAAAGATTTTATTCCAAGTTTAACGATAAGGGTGTTTTGACTCATTTATACGGGACGATTCAAGATATAACCGAAATGAAAAAGGTGGAAGACGAGCTCGAAAAATACAGCAAGGACCTGGAGAAGTTGGTGGAAGAAAAAGTTAAGGAAATTTCATCTTCTCAATTGGCGACGATTTATGCCTTGATTAAGTTATCGGAATCAAGAGACGACGATACCGGCGCCCATATCGAGCGGACAGCCTCCTTCTGCCGCCTGCTTGCCGAAAAAGCACGTTCCGTCCCGGAGTATGGGGATATTGTTACTGATTCTTTTATAGATACCATATATAAAGCCAGCCCCCTTCATGATATCGGCAAGGTGGGCATACCCGACAGCATCCTCTTAAAGCCTGATAAGCTTACGGATGATGAATTTGCCATCATGAAAACCCATGTCAGGATAGGTTATGAAACCTTGGCTGAAGTAGGACAGCAATACGATAAGAATGAATTTCTTAAAATGGGTATGGATATTGCTCAATACCATCACGAAAAATGGGATGGCACAGGTTACAACAAGGGTCTTAAGGGGACCGAGATACCCCTGTCTGCTCGGATTATGGCCCTGGCCGACGTCTATGACGCCCTCCGTTCCAAGCGGGTGTATAAAGATGCTTTTTCACACGAAAAAAGCATGGAGATAATCTATTCAAATAAAGGAAGCCACTTTGACCCGGTGCTTGTTGATTTATTTGTCCGATATCAAGAGGAGTTTAAATCTCTGTATGAATCCATAATTTAATTTTAACATTAAAATTGAGATAAATTCTTTTGATATGGGAATTAATATTTTTAATCCTTGAAATAATATCAATAGAGTGATAGAATAAGCATGTCCGTAAATATTGTTATTAAATTAGCAATATTTAAGATAAAAATCTTACAACAATATAATTATTGGAGGTATAGCAATGGCGAAAGAAGTTTTAAACCCATTGGAAAACGCTCAAATGCAAGTAAAAACTGCTTGTGACGCTTTAGGATTAGACCCTGCTGTTTATGAAATTTTAAAAGAACCTCAAAGAGTAATTGAAGTAAACATCCCCGTAAGAATGGATGACGGAACAATGAAATCCTTTAAAGGCTTCAGGGCTATGCACAATGATGCTGTAGGTCCCACAAAAGGCGGAGTAAGATTTCATCCCGGCGTATCATTAGAAGAAGTTAAAGCTCTTTCTATCTGGATGACATTTAAAGGCGGCGTAATGGGTCTTCCTTACGGCGGAGGTAAAGGTGGGGTTATTTGTGATCCATTGACATTATCCCAAGGAGAATTAGAGAGAATTTCAAGAGGCTATATTCAAAAGCTATATAAATACCTGGGTGAAAAAGAAGATGTACCGGCACCGGACGCAGGAACAAACGGACAGATTATGGCTTGGATGGTGGATGAATACAACAAGTTAACCGGAACATCGGCATTAGGAGTTATAACCGGAAAACCCGTAGCATGGGGCGGATCGGAAGGGAGAAACGAAGCAACAGGTTTCGGAGTAGCTGTTATAACCAGAGAAGCAGCCAAAAAATACGGAATAGATATTAAAAAATCAAAAGTAGCCATCCAGGGATTTGGAAACGTAGGCCGTTATACGGTTAAAAACGTACAAAGACAAGGAGCTAAAATAGTAGCCGTTGGTGAATGGGCGCCAAAAGTAGGTACATATGCCCTATACAACGAAGACGGATTAGACTTTGAAGATATGTTGGCTTACTTCAATGAGCACAGGAACTTAGTGGATTATCCGAAAGCAAAAATGATAAGCCTTGACGAATTCTGGCAATTAGATGTGGATATACTGATTCCTGCGGCTTTAGAAAACGCCATAACCAAAGAAGTAGCAGAAAAAATTAAGGCTAAATTAATCTGTGAGGCAGCTAACGGTCCTACAACTCCCGAAGCTGACCAGGTACTCAATGAAAGAGGAATTCCCGTAACTCCCGATATCTTAACAAATGCCGGAGGCGTGGTAGTTTCATACTTTGAGTGGGTACAAAACCTCCAAGGCTACTATTGGGGAGAAAAAGAAGTAGAAGAAAAACAAGAAATTAAAATGGTTAAAGCATTTAATGATGTTTGGGACCTTAAAGAAGAGCAGAAATGCACAATCAGACAGGCCGCTTACATGATTTCGGTTAAGAAAGTTGCCGAAGTAATGAAAATAAGAGGCTGGTATTAATAAGAGGAAGAGGGCAAAGTAAGTCCCAAAAGTAAAAGCAAGGCTGACAGCCTTGCTTTTTTTATTTGAATAAATTTATTTTTCCTTCATCATTTAAGTATTTGACCGTTAAGGCTACAACGGGACCTATCAGGAGGCCTGCAACCGAAAAGAGCCTCAATCCCGCATACATGGCAGTGATTGTTATTATAGGGTGCAGACCTATCTGATGACCGACGATTCTCGGTTCGATAACATGCCTCATAACGGTGACTGTAACGTATAAAATCAACAAACCAAATCCCAAAAAGTAGTTTTTAAGTATTAATTCAACAATAGCCCAAGGTATTATAACGCTCCCGGTTCCCAACACCGGCAGGATGTCCAACACCGCCACAATGGCAGCAATGGGCAGGGCATATTTGATTCTCAATATTGACAAGCCTGCATACACTTCCATGAATGTTATCATCATGATAATCATATAGGATTTTACCATCTTCCACAAGGCAACTGTTATAAATACCCGTGCTTCTTCAAAGATTTCATTGAACTTATCAGGCATCTGCCTTCTGAAAAAGGCTGTTATATTGTCGTATTCCAAACTGATGAATACGGAAAGAACAATTGTGAATATTACGGCTATCATGTAGAGGGGAAAATTGGATATCAGCCTTGTAACGAATTGAACGAAGGATACTGATATATTTTTTATTAAACCCGCTATATAATTGATGCCGTTTGTAATTATCTGTGAAAGAGAGCTTGCAACATCAGGCGATAAGGTTTGTGCATTTGTGACAATCCAATCATTGAACTCATGAAGCAGGGGTTCTATCCTGGCAAAATACAATCTGGGTATTGTATAAATAAGATCCGTGATTTGAGTGATTAAAAAGGATGCAAGCAACCATATCACAAAGGCAACAAGCATATAGAACATTGCAATTACAAAAAGGGCTACACCTTTTCCTTTGCTTTTGACAAATCTGTTCACAAATCTTGTAACAGGCCTTAAGGCTAAGGCTATCAAAAAGCCCACTACAAAAGGCATGACCCAATGAACCACGTAAACAAAGATAAAGTAAAGAACTGCATATGCCGTTGCTATAAAAGCAACGTCCAAAATAAATTTTTTCTTTAAATCATCAGTCATCAAAGACCTCCACGGTGTGGCACAAGGGAGTATTCCTTGAGGTGCGCCCCCCTTGCCTTATTAACAATTATAGTATTATTAGATATTATTTGCAACAGATTTAAAAAATATAGCACAAATATACATAATTGGTAAAATACAGCTCAAAACCACCTTCATGTCATCATCTTTAAACGAATTGGAAAAATATCTATACTCTCCATTTTTTGTCAATAAATAGATTATCATAGTTAATTCTTTTGCATATTCTTGAGAGCAATGGTGCGAAAAAGCACCAAAATATATCAAAAAATGCAATTGTGCACCGGGGTTTTCATGGGCAAAAATAATAAAACGTTAGAATTAGAAGGTTTCGGGATTTCAAATATTTGGCACAAGACTTGCTTGGTATAGTGTGATAGTATTTTAACAAGCGCTTGTTTTACTAAATAACAAAACCTAAAAATTTTTTAAGGAGAAAAACTATGAACAAAAATGAAAACTTGTCTTTTATCGGAGCATTCAGCGTTGCTTCAGTTTGGTTCGGCGCCCACGTTGGAGGAGGCTTTGCAAGCGGAAGCCAAACCATGAGTTTCTTTATAAGATACGGTAAGTATGCAGTTTTATTCTCTATATTATCAATGGTAGTCGTTGCCTTAACTTACAGAGAAAACATGATAATGGCCAGACATTACGGGGCATATGATTACAACTCGTTAGGAAAGGCTTTGTATAAACCCTACGATAAGTTTATGTCCCCCATATATGATATTTGTTATATTTCAGCAGGCTTATTGGCGGTGAGTGCTTCTGTAGCCGGTGCTGCTGAATTGATTACACAAGTTGTGGGAGTGCCTTATATTATTTCGGTATTTTTAATTGGCGCATTGACATTAGTATTGAGCGTATTTGGCTCTGAGTTGGTGAGCAGGGCTTCTTCCGTCATGAGTATTGTAATTGTTACATCATTCTTAATCATCTGCTTAAAAGGAATAACAGGAAATTCTGCAGTATTGGCTGAAAATTTACAAGCACCCATGGAAGAAGGAATGTTCTTAAAAGGTCTCATAAAAGCATTAAGCTATGCAGGTTTTCAATGTTTTGCATTCTTAGGCCTCTTAGGTGCAACTTCACTTACCAAAACTGATAAAGACTGTACCAACGTTACTGCAATCGGATTTGTACTTAATGCCGGAATGTTAGCTTTAACTGTATTGTTGATTCAATCTTTTATGCCTCAGGTTGCCGGCGAAACTTTACCCATCTTAGCTGCCAGCAAGGTTATGGGAGGAGGATTCTTAACGGTATTATATTCTATTGCTTTATTCAGTGCCTTTTTGTCAACCGCAGTAGCTGTAGTTTACGGAAACACGATGAGATTTACAAGATTGTTTAAGGAAAGAGGAATCGGCAAACAAGACGGCAAATTAATGCCTATCCTTGTAGGATTGGTTATAATAGCAATTTCCATGGCTGTGGCATCCGTTGGGTTAACTAAGATTATTGCTGTGGGATATTCGTATTTTGGATATATAGGCATATTCCTGGTAATTATTCCGTCCTTAACTTATTGCCGCATGAGAAACAAAAAACACGCAAAGGAAAAATTAGAGAACAATTAAGACACACAATAAGGACTAATATACGGCGACAAAACTACTACTTAGGCTCTTACCTGTTGCCGGTCTGTAGTTTTGTTGCTTTGGCTATTCAATATTTACAATAGGAGGAATGAAATGGAGATTACTAACGAAATGAGAGATTTGGGGGATTTGATAGAAAAGTATTTAAAAAATGAAGTTGACCCCCTGGTTGCAGAATATGACGCAAGAGGTGAATACCCGGAGAAGATATACAATGAATTAATAGATATGGGTTTGAATTTACTGGCAGTTCCCACAGAGTACGATGGCTTAATGGTTGACCATAAGACCGAAACCTATATAGCTGAAATCTTAGGAAGACATGACTGTGGAATCGGATCAGCCATCGGTGTAACCAATTCAGCTTGTACCACAATGAATTACTTCGGCACCGAAGACCAGAAAAAGGATTTTTTCGGAATATTGACATCCGGAAAATTAGCAGGTTTTTGCTTAACAGAGCCAAATGCCGGCTCGGATTCAGCTTCCGTAAAAACTACGGCTGTATTGGACGGAGACGAATATGTGCTGAACGGTACAAAGTGCTTCATTACAAACGGAGGAATAGCAGGAGTTTACATTGTATTTGCATCCACGGATTTATCAAAGGGCACAAAAGGACTATCTGCATTTTATGTGGAAAGTGACCGTAAAGGTCTTACAATCGGCAAACACGAAGATAAGATGGGTATCAGGCTATCCAACACTACCCAGGTTATTTTTGAGGATTGCAGGATTCCAAAGGACCACCTGCTCGGTGAAGAAGGCAAGGGCTTTATATATGCCATGAAAACATTGGGGATTTCCCGCAACTTTGTGGGGGGATTGGCAGTGGGACTGGCCCAGAGAGCTATCGACGAATGCAAAGAATACGTAAAGAACCGTGTTCAGTTCGGTAAACCCATTGCTTACAAGCAAGGAATCCAGTTTATGCTTGCCGATATGCAGACCCAGACTGCAGCTGCTCGTACCTTAGCATATCATGCTGCTGATTTGATTGATAAAAAGGGGGATTATGAAATCTATGCGTCCATGAGCAAGCTTTTTGCATCTGACGTTGCAATGAAAGTTACGACTGACGGGGTGCAAATACTCGGCGGTTACGGGTACATGAAGGAATATCCCATGGAAAAACTGATGAGGGATGCAAAGATTCTTCAAATATACGAAGGTACCAATCAAATACAAAGAGTCGTAATTTCAAACAATATGTTATTTAAATAAGAATATGGAGGGCTAAATGAATATTTTAGTTTGCATAAAACAAGTTCCCGACACAACGGAGATAAAAATAAATCCTGAGACAAACACCCTGATGCGGGAGGGAGTGCCCAGCATAGTCAATACTTTTGATGCATATGCCTTAGAGCTTGGCGTCAGGTTAAAAGAAAAACACGGGGGCAAGGTTACGGTCATGTCCATGGGTCCCGACCAGGCAAAGGCAGCATTGAAGGAATGCTTGTCGGTTGGTGCGGATGAAGCTTATTTGTTGAGTGACAGGGCTTTCGGCGGGTCCGATACTTTAGCTACCAGCTTTATTTTAGCAAGCTTTGCTAGTCACTTGGAGAAGGAAAAGGGAAAATTTGACCTGATCTTGTGCGGTAAGCAGGCAATAGACGGGGATACCGGCCAAGTCGGTCCGGAAATGGCAGAGCACCTCGGCCTGGCTCAAGTGACTTATGCTGCAGACATCAGGGTTGAAGACGGTAAAACATTGGTAAAAAGGGAAAACGACCAGGGCTATGACTGGATAGAAGTAAAATCGCCCGCTGTTATAACGGTTACAAAATCAGATTTTGAGCCCAGATATGCTACTTTAAAAAGCAAAATTGCCGCAAACAAGGCTGAGATCCATGTATTGAATTCGCAATCCATAAGCATTGATACGGAAAAATGCGGATTAAAGGGGTCACCGACAAAAGTAAAGAATTCCTACACACCTAAAAAAGAAAAAAACGGAATAATCATAGATGAAGAAACCCCATCAGCTTCGGTTCAGAAATTGATGAAGCTTATAACGGATAAAAAGGTTATATAAAGGAGAAGTATATGAGCGCAAATATAAAAAACAAAAATGTGTGGGTTTTTATCGAAACCGAATACGGAAAAGAAAAGAAGGTAGGTTTTGAACTCCTTAAACCGGGAAGAGAAATAGCAGATGCAGTGAAGCAAGAGTTAGTTGCTATAGTGTTGGGCAAGGATGTAAAAAATGTTGCTGCAAAAGCAATCGCATATGGTGCAGACAAGGTAATATTAGTTGACGATCCAATTTTTGAAAGGTATTCAACGGATGCCGTAACAGACACCTTAATGGATTTAATCCATAAGTATAATCCCGATACAATCTTAATCGGGGCTACAATAAACGGCCGCGACTTCGGTCCCAGGGTAGCCTGCAGGTTAAAAACCGGTCTTACGGCAGATTGCACATCAATATCTTACAATGAAGAAACCGGCAATGTGAAATGGACAAGGCCGGCATTTGGCGGAAACTTAATGGCTGATATAGAGTGTCCCAACACCAGGCCCCAGATGGGTACTGTTCGTCCCGGAGTTTATAAGCTGCCTTTATTCGATGAAGATAAGAAGGGTGAAATAATAGAAGAGGAATGTAAAGTAAGCCAAAGCGGTATAAGAACAAAAATAATAGAAACCATCAGGGAAGTGACAGAAAACATAAACTTGGAAGAAGCAGAAATCATAGTTTCAGGCGGCCGCGGTCTTGGCAAGGCTGAAAACTTTTCATATATAAGAGACTTGGCCAAGGCCTTAGGCGGGGCGGTTGGTTCATCAAGGGCTGCCGTTGACAGCGGGTGGATTCCTCATGCCCACCAGGTGGGCCAGACGGGGAAGACCGTTGCACCGAAGGTTTATATTGCATGCGGCATATCAGGTGCCATCCAGCATTTGGCCGGAATGTCAGGCTCAGATACGATTATTGCCATAAACAAGGATAAGAATGCACCCATATTTGAAGTTGCACACTATGGAATAGTCGGAGACTTATTTGAAGTAATTCCTGAGTTTATAAAGGAAATAGAAAAATACAAAAACAGTTAAAAAACTTAGACAACAATACTTTAATCAAGGAGGAAATGAAATGAATAAAGATCCTTACAATTTGTTATCCGGAGTAAAAATAATAGAATTAACAACATATGTGGCTGCTCCTTCAGCCGGCCGTATATTGGCAGACTGGGGCGCAGATATAATAAAGGTTGAGTCAGTCCCCAGGGGAGATACAACCCGGTTTGCAGCCCCCTTGCCGGGAATGAAAAAAATTACCTATGATTTTCACAATGCCAACAAAAGAAGTATAGCCTTAGATTTAAAAACTGAAGAAGGCCAGGAAATCATGGCTAAACTCCTGGAAAAAGCTGATGTTTTCATAACAAATACGAGAGCCAAGTCCTTAAAAAAATTAGGAATGGATTATGAAACCCTGTCTGCCAAGTATCCGAGACTGATTCACGCACATTTAACGGGATTTGGAGAAGCAGGTCCCTTGGCTGACAACCCGGGCTTTGACAATGTTTCTTATTGGGCCTTGAGCGGGGCCATGATTGCTGCCATGGAAAAAGATACGGCCCCCATAATTCCCCCCAGCACCTTCGGAGACCACTCAACGGCATGTACCTTGGCAGGAGCGATTTGTGCAGCCTTGTACAAGCAGCTTAATACCGGCGAAGGCAGCAAAATTGTGGTATCACTTTACGGACAAGCCCTATACAGCATGACGGAGCCCTTTATTTCAATTCAATGCAGCGATTTGGACAAGTATCCCAAGAGCAGGCTGGAAACCACTCCTTTGAGCAACACCTACGAATGCAAGGATAAAAACTGGATTATGGTAAGCTGCCATGAATATGACCGTTACTGGCCCGGCTTTATGAAAGTTATAGAAAGGGAAGATTTAATTGATAATCCCGAATATAACACTTTCGATAAAGGTTTTGAAAACTGCAGGGAAGTAATTCAAATTTTAAGCGACGGATTTAAAAAGTTAACAAGGGAAGAAGCATCAAAACGATTGACAGAAAATGATATTCCTCATTCAATAATTGCCAATGTTAGAGAAGTTCTTGATTCTGTCCAGGCAAAAGAAAACTTATATTTCACTGAATTCACCCAGCCCAACGGCGAAAGATTTTTGGAAAGCGCCACACCGGCCAAGTTTGGCGGGGTAACCCTTCCAAAGAGAAAAAGAGCGCCTTTCTTAGGGGAGCAGAGCACTGAAATTTTAACTGATTTAGGCTACGATAAGGACCAAATCGAAAAGTTTAAAGAGGAAGGCATCATAATTGAAAAACACATTCATGCGGATCTTGAAAAATAACCATCGAAATTAGCAGGAAGGGGTTTGTTATGAGTTTACTTAATGTTACTCTTGCAGATGTCCTAAAAATGAACTCACAAAGATACCCTCAGGGTATAGCTTATATTTTTGAGGATATAAGCTATACCTGGAGGGAAGTTGATGAAATAACGGACATTATGGCAATAAAGCTGATTAATAATGATATAAGAAAGGGCATGCATGTCGGTATTTGGAGCATTAATTCCATAGAGCAGGTTTTAACCATCTTTGCAGTTATTAAAACCGGTGCAATTGCAACACTTTTTAACTACTCCTATAAGGATTTGGAAATCAGAAGTCTTTTGACCAATTCACATACAGAATACTTGCTTTACGGCGAATCGACAGGTTCAATAGATTATCGAGACATAATAGAAAGAAACCATAACAAGCTGCCTAAACTTAAATCTTTTGACAACTTGAAAAACTTATTCGAAGAAGCAAAAAACGAGTATGCTTGCAAGAAGCTTCAGACCCGTGAATCCACAGACAAGCTGAAAAAAGCCAAAGAAGCCATTGAGAGCGAAGATACTGCCTTTATATTGTTTACATCCGGAACCACCCACATGGCAAAAGGCGTTTTGCTATCCCATTACAATTTGCTGAATGATGCAATGATAATATCGGAAAGGATGAAATTCACAAAGGAAGATTCCATGCTTATTTCTATGCCCATATTTCATTGCTCAGGTTTGACATGCGGAGTCTTAATCGGATTAATGGTGGGAATGCCTTCCCTGATAATGAGAAAGTTCAATTCCGAAAGAGCAATGAAATATATAGAAAAATACAAGATCACCGTTTTTAACGTAGTGCCTTCCATGTTGTTTCTTTTAGTTAAGGACCCTTATTTCGGGAAGTATAATATTTCCTCATGGAAGTCCGGGATTGTTGCAGGTTCAGGCATGACCAGCGAAAAATACTTAGAGTTAGCCTCCAAACTACCCGGAACACACCTGCAGATAGGCTATGGGCAGACGGAAACTTCTCCTTTAATTACATTGACAAACCATGAAGATGATATAGACATAAGGTCAAAAACCTTAGGCAAGACCCTCCCCCATATAGAAGTAAGAATTTGGGATGAGAAAAACAAATCCGTATGCCCGCCCTATGTCAGGGGTGAAATCCAATGCAGGGGATTCTGCTGTATGAAGGGTTATTATAATTCGCCGGAAGAAAACAAAAAAAAGTTTACCGAAGACGGGTGGCTCAAGACTGATGACTGCGGTTATTGTGATGAGAATGGATATTTATATTTCGTCGACAGGATAAATAACATCATCATAAGAAACGGCGAAAACATCTCACCTGCCGAAATAGAATGCGTAATTAAAAAATACAGCGAAGATATCAGGGAAGCTCTTGTTGTCGGGGTTGAAGTCGACAGTGCCTTTCAGGAAGAAATAGTGGCATTTATAAAAACTGAAGGCGGAAAAGAAATGGATACCGGCAAGTTGAAAAGTTTTGTCGGTCAGAAGCTTGCAAACTATAAGGTACCGAAATGTATTGTTCATTTAAATGAAATTCCTTTAAACAGCATTGGGAAGATTGATTATAAACTAATAAAAAGAAAGGCTAAGGAAGTTTTAGGAGACTTAATATGAAAGACAGGTATTATTTGGGTGTCGATGTCGGTTCTGCATCCTCAAAGGCTGTGATTATAAATCATAACAAAGAAATAATAAGAACCAGCGTGGTTCAGATGGGAACAGGAACATCAGGGCCTAAAACAGCCATAGATAACGTATTTGCAGGTACGGGATTATCCTTTGGAGACATAAAAGCTGCCGTTGCCACCGGCTATGGCAGGAATTCATTAAAATTTGCCGACAAGCAAATCAGCGAAATCAGCTGCCATGCCAAGGGAGTTAACTATGAATTAAAAAATGCGAGAACGGTTTTGGATATCGGAGGACAAGACGTGAAAGCCATATCCATTAATGAATCAGGCAAGGTACTGAATTTTTACATGAATGACAAGTGCGCGGCGGGAACGGGCAGGTTCCTTGAAGTAATGGCCCGTATTTTGGGAGTAAAGATAGATGAACTTGAAAAATTGGATGAAAAAGCAAAAAACCCTGTAACTGTCAGCAGCACCTGCACTGTCTTCGCGGAATCCGAAGTTATATCTCTCTTGTCGCAAGAAACCAGGATAGAAGACATAAGCCGCGGAATTCATAATTCCATTGTCACCAGGGCCCTTGCCCTCTTATACAAAACTAATATGGAGGAAGACTTTACTTTAACGGGAGGAGTAGCACAAAACAAAGGTGTTATTCGTGCCTTGGAAAGGGCTTTAAACAAAAAAATTTATGTTGCCGAAAAACCACAGCTCATAGGCGCAATAGGAGCTGCCATATATGCTTATGAGGCTGAAGAAGAGAGGGGATAAAATGAGTATTATAAACGAAAACATGACTTCAAAGGAAATGCTTGGCATATTGGTTGAAAAAAACATGGAAGATGCCAGAAAGGCTAAAGCAAACGGAGAATTGGTATGCTGGTCCAGCTCCATAGCTCCCTGTGAGTTTACCGAAACAATGGGGATTTGCACCATATATCCGGAAAACTACGCTGCGGTTTTAGCTGCAAAAAAGCTTGCTCCCGAATTCCTTGAGCATGCGGAAAGAAAGGGATATGCCAACGACATTTGCGGTTATGCAAGAATCAACTTAGGCTACATGGACCTAAAGAAGGAATTGGATGAAATTGAGTTCCCGCTGCCGGACTTGGTACTGCTCTGCAACAACATCTGCGAAACCTTGCTCAAATGGTATGAAAACATAGCTTATGAGTTAAATATACCCCTGTTGATAGTAGATGTGCCATATAACCACGGCGATGAAGTTACGGAAGAAAATATAAAGTATGTAGAAGCACAATTGTATGATTTAATCCACCAATTGGAATTAATCTGCAACAAACCTTTTGATATGGATAAATTCCAGGAAGTTATGAAGATAGCTTCAGACAATGCGACTGCCTGGTATGAAGCAACAAGCCTTTGCTCTGCGGTACCGTCACCCTTGAGCGGGTTTGACATGTTTAATTACATGGCCCTGATAGTTTGCATGAGGGGCAAAAAGGAATGCGGGATTACCTTCAAAAAGTTAAAGGCAGAATTAGAAGAAAAAATAGCTAATGGAGAAGGAGGCTTGAAGGGAGTAGAAGAAAAGCACAGAATTATGTGGGACGGAATTGCCTGCTGGCCCTATTTATCACATACTTATAAGGTTCTTAAAAACAAGGGGGCAAATATGACAGGCTCCACATACCCGTCGGCCTGGGCCTTGGAATATACACCCGGCAACTTGTATGAAATGGCGAAAGTTTATACCGGCATGGGAAACAATTTATCCTTAAAGGGGCAGACAGATTTGAGGAAGGATATCATAAAAGAAACAAAATGCAACGGTGTTATCATGCATTTGAACCGCAGCTGTAAAATGTGCGATTTTCTCCAATATGAAATAGGAAAAGACCTGGAAGAAAGCTTGAATATTCCCATAACTACATTTGACGGAGACCAGGCAGACCCGAGAAACTATTCAAAAGCCCAGTACGAAACAAGAATAGAAGCCCTGGTTGAAATGATTGAACAAAGGTCCCGGTAACAGAAGCTAAAACACAGGAAGGTGAGATAATGGATATAAATAATATAATTGATTATTTAGTTAAATCAGCGGATTCTCCGGAAAAAACAATAAAAGAATCATGTGAAAAAAACAATAAAGAAGCTGTCGGTTGGGTAGCACCCTATGCACCCGAAGAAATAATCTATGCGGCAAACTGTATACCGGTAGGGATTTGGGGAGGCCAGGTTGAATTAACAAAGGCAAGAACATATCTTCCGGCATTTGCATGCTCAATTATGCAGTCCATAATGGAGTATGAAACAAGAGGAACCTATGACCTTTTAAAGGCTGTTCTAATTCCGGCGGTTTGTGATACCTTAAAATGCTTCGGCCAGAAGTGGAAGGGAACCTGTGAAGCAATTCCCTTTGTATTCCCCCAAAACAGGGAAGCAAAGAGTGCGGAAGGATTCTTGGAAAGCGAGTATAAATATATTAAGAGCAGGTTAGAAGAGATATTAGGTATAACAATAACAGAAGAAGCACTTCAAGACAGCATTGTTCTATACAATGATTACCGTGCGGAAATGAGAAGGTTCGTAGAAATTGCATCAAATCGCACAGATATAATCACACCCCTAATCCGCCATAAAATAATAAAAGCATCATATTTTATGGATAAAAAGGATTATTTGGAATACATCAGGGAATTAAACAAAAAGCTTAGGTTGCTGCCGCCAAATAAGAGTAAAAACAAACGAATTGTAGTTACAGGAATAATGTTGGAACCGGACGGGGTTATTGATTATTTTGAAAAATACGGTATGGACATTGTGGGTGATGATTTAGCTCATGAATCCAGACAATTCAGAACAGATGCTCCTTTCTCGGGAAGCCCCCTCAACAGCTTGGCTAAGAGATGGACAAACCACAGCGCCTGCTCACTGGCCTTCGACCCATACAAAGAGCGGATTCAATATTTGGTGGATTTGGTAAACCACTATAAGGCTGACGGCCTTGTCATCGCCCTGATGAAATTCTGTGACCCTGAAGAGTATGATGTTCCTGTAATTATGGACAGGATGAAAAAAGAAAATATACCCTTACAGGTCATAGAAATTGACCAACAAGCCAAAAGTTTTGAGCAAATCAATACAAGACTCCAAAGTTTCGCAGAAAATCTTTAGCTTGTAAATCAGCTCAGGAATGTCATATCTTATCTTTGATAATTCCTGAGTTTATTTTAAATTTAGGAAAATATTTTTAGAAGAAGTAAAAATAGTTAGTTAATAATTTGACAATCTCAGGCCCTTGTGATATGATACAGTTATAGAGTATTGTTTTAATTATTGATTCAATATAATGTGACTGCAAAAGGGAGGCAAGATGAAAAAGGAATTAATAAGCGCAAATGATATTGTTAAATGCTTAAACAAAAGCAACGACGGTTTCATGATTAGTGATTCCAAGGGAGTGATTTTGTATGCTTCCGAAAGCTATTACAAAATGACAAAATTGGATGATAGTATTTTGGGACACAACATAGGGGAATACGAAAAAAAGGGCATTTTTGACAAATCATCATGCCTGTCCTGCATTAAATATAAAAGGACTTATACCCAGGTTCACAGTACCAAAAACGGAGTGGAAATAATAGCAGTTTCAAAACCCATATTTGATGAGGATGGCAGCTTAAAGTATGTAGTGACCAATGTCAGGGATATATCAAGTTATGTAAACATCAATAAAAAATTAGCGGAAGTGAATAATAATTTTTCATCTTATTCAGAGGAAAAAACATATGTAGGAGATGAAGGAATAATTGTTAATTCGCCTGAAATGATGCGTGTTATGGATTTGGCCAAATTAGTGAGCAGGACAAGCGTCAGCGTCATGATATTAGGCGAAACCGGTGTGGGAAAGGATGTTATAGCCAACTATATTCACAAAAACAGCAACAGAAAAAACGAAAGGTTCATTACCCTTAACTGCGGAGCCATCCCAAAAGAGCTGATGGAATCGGAATTGTTCGGCTATACACCCGGCAGCTTTACGGGAGGATTGAAGGAAGGAAAGAAGGGAATCCTTCATTACGCACAAAAGGGGACCTTGTTTTTAGATGAAATATGTGAATTACCCCTCCACCTGCAGGTGAAGCTCTTACGTGTCTTAGAGAACAATGTATACACACCCATAGGCAGCGCCGAAGAAATCCCCATAGATATCAGGATAATTTCTGCAACCAACCGGAATGTAAAAGATTTAATCAAAGAAAACAAATTCAGGGAAGACTTATATTATCGATTGGGAGTAGTTTTTATAAATATCCCCCCCTTGAGGGAAAGACAAGCAGACATTATACCTTTAGCCACCCACTTTCTTAAATACTATACAAGTAAATATGAAGTATATAAGAATATCGAAGTGGACACCTTGATTCAACTGCAAGAATATGATTGGCCCGGAAACGTAAGGGAACTCAGAAATACCATTGAAAAAATTGTTATTTTAAGTCAGGGGGATACCTTTGAAATTCCTGAAGACAACATGCAGGACAGCGAAAACATAATGAAATATAAACTGAAGGATTATATGGAGCAGGCTGAAAAAAGATACCTTCACAACGCCAGCAAACTATTCTCAAGCTCAAGGGAAATGGGTGAAGCCATAGGGGTAGACCACAGTACTGTCTTAAGAAAACTGAAGAAATACAATATATCATGACTTCTTAACGGACCTTTGAGTGACAATGCATTCAAAGGTCCGTATGTTTTGTAGCAACTTAAGTAAAATATGGCATATTTACATAATAGGAAACGTTTTATTGTTAAGAATTGTTCATTTATCAAAGAATAGCTTGCTTTTAATCTACAGGTTGTTATATTATTAACAAGACTATAAAACTGACACAAAGGAAAGGAAGTGTAGAAAATGTGCAAGGCAGATTATAAGGAAAGGATTAACGAAATAATTTCACGGCATAATAATGATAGCAAAAAAATTATCAGTATTATTCAGGAAGTTCAAAAAGAGTACAATTATTTGCCTGAAGAAGCATTGGTTTATATAGCTGATACTTTAGATATCAGCCATTCAAAGATTTATGGTATTGCTACCTTTTATGAAAACTTTTCATTAGAAAAAAAGGGGAAAAACATCATTAGAATATGTGATGGAACCGCATGTCATGTCAGAGATTCTATTCCCATACTAAAGGAAATCCATAAGGAGTTAAATTTAAGCGATAAGAAAATTACTACCGATGACTTGTTATTTACGGTAGAAACAGTATCATGTTTAGGTGCTTGCGGATTAGCACCGGTTATTACGATTAATGATGTTGTTTATCCTAAGGTGACACCTGAAGCAGTTGTTGAACTTCTTCAAAACATTAAGAAGGAGGCGATAGAATGATAAAAAATTACGATGACTTATTATCATTAGAATACTTATATAAAAAATCTTTGGACAAGCAAAGAAAGAAAGTACTTGTATGTGCGGGAACAGGCTGTGTTGCAGGCGGTTCTTTGGCAATCTACGAGAAAATCAAAGCTTTAGTAAAAGAAAACGGACTTTTGGTTGACGTAGATTTAACTAAGGAAGAAGAAGGAATTGGTGTAAAAAAAAGCGGATGTCACGGTTTTTGTGAAGCAGGCCCCTTAGTGCGAATCGAACCGAGCAATTACTTATATTTACATGTTAAATTAGAAGATTGCGAAGAAATTGTATTCAAAACATTAAAAGAAGGGAAACCTATAGAGAGATTAATGTATCAAACGAACGGAGAAGTGTATAAAACTCAGGAGGAAATTCCTTTTTATAAAAAGCAAACCAGACTTGTTCTTCATAATTGCGGCCATATTGATGCCGAAAGTATACAGGAGTATATAGGTAACGGTGGATACAAAGCAGCTGCTAAGGCACTTAAGATGGCACCTATGGATATATGTAAGCTAATAACAGATTCCGGATTAAGAGGCAGAGGTGGCGGAGGATATCCTGTCGGTAGAAAATGGAGTCAGGTTTTGGCCCAAGAGAATCCTGTCAGATATGTAGTTTGTAACGGTGATGAAGGCGATCCAGGTGCATTTATGGATAGAAGCATCATGGAAGGTGATCCTCACAAAGTTATTGAAGGTATGCTTATAAGCGGAATTGCAACAAAAGCTGACACCGGATATATCTATGTAAGAGCTGAATACCCCATGGCAGTTAATAGATTACAAAATGCTATTGACCAAGCTATGGAATATGGACTCTTAGGTGATAATATTTTAAACTCAGGATTTAGCTTTAATATTCAAATTTTTCAGGGAGCCGGAGCCTTTGTATGCGGTGAAGGAAGTGCATTAACTGCTTCAATAGAAGGAGAGAGAGGGATGCCTCGGGTTAAGCCTCCTCGTACAGTTGAAAAAGGATTATTTGAATGTCCTACGGTATTAAATAATGTTGAAACATTTGCAAATGTTCCTATAATACTTTTAAATGGAGCTGATGAATATAGAAAATATGGCATTGAAAATAATTCAGGAACAAAAGTATTTGCTCTTACGGGAAATGTTGTTAATACAGGTTTGATAGAAGTTCCAATGGGAACAACATTAGAAGAAATTATATTTGATATAGGTGGTGGAATACAAAAAGGCAAACAATTCAAAGCTGTTCAAATAGGAGGACCTTCGGGAGGATGCTTAATTTATGATGAAAACCATTTAAAGCTCCCTCTTAGTTTTGACTCCCTTGCATCAGTGGGGGCCATGATTGGCTCCGGCGGCATGGTGGTAATGGATGAAGATACATGTATGGTGGAAGTCGCGAGGTTTTTCATGAGCTTTACTCAAAGGGAAAGCTGTGGCAAATGCATACCTTGCAGGGAAGGTACTAAGAGAATGCTTGATATTTTGGAGAAAATCACTGAAGGCAAAGGAGAGATGGAGGATTTAAATCTTCTATATGAAGTTGCTGATACAGTTAAAAATACCGCCTTATGTGGGTTAGGCAAAACTGCTCCTAATCCGGTATTAAGTACATTAGAGTATTTTTATGATGAATATCTTGCACATGTTGTTGACAAAGTGTGTCCTGCTAAAGTCTGCAAGGGATTAGCTTCAATTGTCATTGACCCTGATATATGCAGGGGATGTAGCAAGTGTGCGAGAATCTGTCCCGTGGAAGCAATATCCGGAAGAATTAAAGAGCCTTATATTATAGATCAAAATAAATGTATAAAATGCGGCGCTTGTATTGAAGCTTGTCCGTTTAAAGCAATCCAGGAGGTATAGATATGAGTGGAAGTATGATAATAGATGGAAAAAAAGTGTATTTTGACAACCAAAAAAACATTCTAAGCTTAATTAGAGATAATAACATTGATTTGCCTACTTTTTGCTATCACTCAGAATTAAGTATTTACGGTGCATGTAGAATGTGCTCAGTAGAAACATCTGATGGTAAAATAATTGCATCGTGCTCGGAAGTCCCATGTAATGGAATGGAGATTTATACAAATTCTCCTCGAATAAGAAAATACAGAAAAATGATTTTAGAGCTTTTATTGTCAAACCATGAAAGAGATTGTACAGCCTGTGAGAGAACAGGAAAATGTCAACTACAGTCTCTCGCCAGAAGATATGGTATAAACAAAATGAGATTTAATCAGTTAATAGAGGAGCAAGAAGTTGACTATTCAAGCCCAAGCATAATCAGAAATCCCAATAAATGCATAAAATGCGGCGATTGTGTAATGGTTTGTGAAGAAATACAAGGAGTTGGAGTTCTTGGGTTTTCACATAGAGGAACAGAAGTCAAAGTAAAACCTGCCTTTGGTAAAAACCTTAATGAAACTAATTGTGTAAATTGCGGGCAATGTAGAATAGTATGCCCTACAGCAGCAATAACCATAAAAAACGAAACACAAAAAGTATGGGATGCAATTTATGATAAGAACATTAGAGTTATTGCTCAAATTGCACCTGCAGTAAGAGTTGCCCTTGGGGAAGAATTCGGACTGAGGCCGGGCCAAGTAACTATAGGAAAAATTGCTTCAATTCTAAGAAGAATAGGAGTTGATGAGGTATACGATACTGCATTAAGTGCGGATTTGACGGTTATAGAAGAAAGTGATGAATTTATGGATAGATTTTCAAAAAATGAAAACCTGCCTCTTTTTACATCCTGTTGTCCTGCATGGGTTAAATATGTCGAGAATAAGTACCCCGAATTAACAAAAAATATATCCACATGCAAATCTCCCCAGCAGATGTTTGGTGCAGTCGCACGGGAAGTCTATAATAAAAAAGACCAGGAAGATGGCAAAAAAACATTCATTGTTTCGGTTATGCCATGTACTGCTAAAAAGGCCGAAGCTGCGAGGGAGGAATTTAGTCATGACGGAATAAGAGAAGTGGATGTAGTTTTAACTACTCAGGAACTTGCCATAATGATAAAAGAAATAGGCGTCAACTTTGATACAATTGAGGAAGAATCATTAGACATGCCCTTTGGCGTAGCTTCGGGAGCAGGTATAATATTTGGAACTACAGGAGGGGTAACAGAAGCGGTTTTAAGAAGACTATTAGTTGATAAGTTTGGCAAGGAAGACTCTGAAATAATATTTAACAATGTAAGAGGTTTGGAATCAGTTAAGGAAGCAACTGTTGAAGTTGACGGCAAGGTTATCAAAATAGCAGTTGTACATGGATTAAAAGAGGCAGACACTTTAATAAAACAAATCAAAAGCGGCGAAAGACATTATGATTTAGTGGAAGTAATGGCTTGTACCGGCGGTTGTATTGCCGGCGGAGGTCAACCTGTGCCAAGGACTATAACTAAGGAAACAAGGGCATTAAGGGCATCAGGCCTATACAGTATAGATAAGGTAAAACCGATAAAGAACTCCCAAGATAATTATATTGTAAAGAGTATTTATAATGATATCCTTAAAGGAAACAAGCAAATATTGCATATTCACAAATAAGCATCAATATGTTATCCTCAAGCAATGAGAATAATCTTATAGGTTATAAATCAATATAAATGTTTTACTTAAATAACCTAGTATTTTTCGAAGAAGACAAAAATGAGATGAATTTAAAAAACTCATCTCATTTGTTTTAATTTATTAAAATTTATGGACCATGAGGGACTCGAACCCCCGACGCCTAGATTCGAAGTCTAGCACTCTATCCACTGAGCTAATGGTCCGT
>JAAYOE010000084.1 GCA_012520455.1 Tissierellia bacterium | reverse complement strand
TTTTATGCTCTTTTTTTATTTGTCTTCTTCTTTTTTATCATCAACAGTTTCTTCGACTTCTTCTTTAGGAGCTTTTTCCTTACCCTTCTTGGTAACACTTCCTATGGCCCATTTTGAAAACTCAAGCCTTTGCTTACCGAAGGGCATTTCCAAAGTAACAATCTCATCGCTGACCTTAACAACTTTTCCGTGAATTCCGCCGATGGTTATAACTTCATCTCCTGTTGACAAGCTGTCTCTCATGGCTTTGATTTCTTTTTCTTTCTTCTTCTGTGGTCTTATCATTGTGAAATACATTATCGCAAAGAAAGCGACCAACATTATTATACCGCTGTATTCCTGTGGCATGATTCCTCCTAATTATTTTAATATCCGTAATTCTCATAAAATTCTCTTTTGAATTTCATGAAATTATCTTCCATTATACTTATTCTAATACCTTTCATCAAATTAATCAAGAAAAATAAATTATGGATTGAGGCGAGCCTTGCACCCAAGATTTCTTTTTCGCCAAATAAATGCCTTATATAGGCTCTTGAATAATTCCTGCAGGTATAGCAGGTGCAGTTTTCGTCGATGGGGCTGAAATCATTTTTGTATTTTGCATTTTTTATTGTCACCTGGCCCCTGCTGGTCAGGAATGCCCCGTGCCTTGCCATCCTGGTAGGCAGGACGCAGTCTGCCATATCAATTCCTCTTTCGACAGCTTCAAACAAATAGTCGGGACTTCCAACCCCCATTAAATACCTTGGCTTATCCTTAGGGAGAAGGTCAACCGTATAATCCATTACCTCACACATCAAATCCCTTGGCTCTCCCACACTTAAGCCTCCTATGGCATAGCCCGGAAAGCCGATATCCGTAATCTGTTTTGCACTCTCTATCCTTAAATCCTTGTACATGCCTCCCTGGACAATTCCAAACAAGGCCTGGCTTTCGGTATTTTGGTGATAGTCCTTGCACCTTTTTGCCCACCGGGTGGTTCTTTCCATGGATTTTTTAACATATTCATAGTCTGCCGGATATGGGGCACATTCATCAAAGGCCATCATTATATCAGACCCTAAAAAGTTTTGAATTTCCATGGATTTTTCAGGGCTTATGAAATGCTTTGACCCGTCTATGTGAGACCGAAATTCAACCCCTTCTTCCTTGATTTTTCTCAAATCGCCCAGGCTGAAAACCTGAAAACCCCCGCTGTCCGTCAGGATTGGCCCGTCCCAGTTCATAAACCTGTGAAGGCCTCCGGCCTCCTTTACCAATTCATGCCCCGGCCTCAAATAAAGGTGGTAGGTGTTTCCCAATATTATCTCAGCCTTTAATTCCTTCAATTCTTCAGGGGTCATGGCCTTGACCGTTCCCTTTGTCCCCACGGGCATGAATACGGGTGTTTCAATATCGCCGTGGGGCGTAGTTATTTTCCCTAATCTTGCTTTGCATTTCTTTGATTCTTTTATCAGTTCAAACTTAAACATACTTCTCCTATTTTATGAACATGGCATCACCAAAGCTGAAAAACCTGTATTCTCTTTCGACAGCTTCCCTGTATGCCTTCATGATATTCTCCTTTCCTGCCAATGCGCTCACCAGCATAATCAAGGTTGATTCGGGAAGATGGAAGTTGGTTATCAAACTGTCCACCACCTTGAACTTGTAACCGGGATAAATAAAAATATCTGTCCATCCCTTGCTTTTTTTGACCCTTCCCTCTTCATCGGCAATAGTTTCCAATGTTCTTACACTGGTTGTTCCCACGGCAACAACCTTGTGCCCCTCTTGCCTGGCCCTGTTGATTTTATCTCCTTCCCTTTCATTTAATTCATAATACTCCGAATGCATTTTGTGCTCATCGATGTATTCTGATTTAACGGGTCTGAATGTTCCAAGTCCCACATGCAAGGTGAGCCTTGCTATATCCACATTCTTTTTCTCTATTTCCCCTAAGAGCCTGTCGTTGAAATGAAGGCCTGCAGTGGGAGCGGCGGCAGACCCTGAATGCTTTGCATAAATAGTCTGATACCTGTCCTTATCCTCAAGCTTCTCGTGTATATAGGGGGGAAGGGGCATCTCACCCAACTTATCCAAAACTTCCTCGAATATGCCTTCATATTCAAATTCGATAATCCTGTTGCCTTCTTCAAGAATATCAACTATTTTCCCTGAAAGAAGGTTTTCGTCAAAAATGATTTCAGCCCCTATCTTTGCCTTTTTGCCGGGCTTTACTAATATTTCCCACTGTCTGTCACCTATTCTTTTCAATAAAAGAATTTCTATTAAAGCTTTTGTATCTTTTCTGTTTCCGAATAACCTGGCGGGCAGAACCTTGGTGTCGTTAATTACCAGACAGTCTCCCTCGCTTAAATATTCAATTATATCATAAAAATGCTTATGGCTGATTTCTCCTGTACTTTTGTCAAGGACCAAAAGTCTTGAATGGTCCCTCTCCTTAATCGGTGTCTGTGCTATGAGCCTTTCGGGGAGGTCATAATAAAAGTCCCTTGTTTTTATTTTTGTCATTTAACAGTTACCCCGGTATAATAGTATTTTAATATTTCTTCGTAGGTATATCCTTCTTCGGCCATTTGCTTAGCTCCGTACTGGCTCATTCCGATTCCGTGCCCCCAGCCCCTGCCTTCAAAATTGTATTGGTCGGAATCAGTATCTATTACTGACACTCCCTTTGAGCTTATGAAGGCTACCTTTTCACGGTTCAATTTCTTTGGTCCCTGGTCGGTAATGACATACTTGCCGCCTAAGCTGCCTTTTTCAAATTCCTTATCCCTTCCGGTTTCTCCCGTCTCTTCTGTTTCCCCGTCCGTTATCAGATCAAGAATACCGCCTCTTGACGGAACCCCTTCTTCTTGTTCTACCGGACTTTCACTAATGGGGAAATATTCGGTAATAAAGTAAAATGAAGCCCCGTTTTCAACGGTAAACCAGGAGCTTTTAAGTCCCAACAAAAGTCTTGCATATTCCTTCTTATAGGAAATTTCCCCCGCATCGGTCAAAAATATACATTCGATGACCCTGTTATTTTCGGAAACCTTTTTTATTTCAATTCCGTATAATTCATTCACATCATGATCATCTAAGTTTAATTGCCTAATTATGTCTTCCTTGTAATAGGTAACCTGCCAGGTGGTGTGGGGGGAACCGGAATTGTCGGAGAATTCATCAGGCACCCCTCTCAGATAAGGCACTGCCTCATACCAGACATTTTCCGAGTTTTCTGTGGAACCTCCGCTGGTTGAATGGTAAAAAGCCTCAATCAATTTACCGTCATAATAGATCATTTGACCCCTTGTTTCATCCACAGCCCTGTTGGTTGAAGACTTTTCATAATCATAACCCATGTAAACCTGGCTGTTTTGGTTGTCTTCCATATCGTAGATTTGTCTGGGTTTGATGTTGTAAACGGCGTAGGTTCTTGCAGCCAAGGCCTGGGCCTTCAATGCTTCCATTCCCCAGGAGGAAGGGATTTCATTGGGAACAACTCCGTACAAGTAGTTTTCAAGCTCCACGTAATTTATTGTTAACAGCTTGAAGTCTTCAATTATAATGAGCCTTATTTTTCCCCTGTAAGTCCTGTTATCCACCTTAATCATTTGATAGTCTTCATCATAATTGTAGGAAGAAAAATATAGGGGCATGTCCTTTTCATACATGAAGACGGGCCGGTTTTTTTTGTTGTAGGCGATTATATTCTCAAGGTTGCCATTAAATGATTCGGCATTATACCCGTCATGGTATAGTTCTTCCGCCAAATTCTCCGCAGACCTTTTGTCTGCAAAATTCCCGCCGGCAATGATATATCCGTCTTCTATCAAATAAGGATAAAAGAATTCATCATACTCTTCTTCTAATTCTACTGCCACCTCATACGCATCTTCATATGAAGAATAGATTTCATCCCACACAACCGCATGATAGGGGCCATATGCTCCCCGGTCCTTATCCGATAAGTAATAATTGCTTGCATAATATGTATCGATTCTTAATGTGAGGTTGTTATCAAGGCTTAAAAACTCATCGTCATCGTCATATATGAAAATCTCGCCGAAGCCTTCGAATGATACCTGCTCATTGAAAAGTCTGGGAAATCTTAATCTTATCCTAACATAAATATCTTCTTCAGAGCCGGCAAAAACCGCCTGAACAGACAATAGAGTCAGTAAAACAGCCATAATTAATACTTTATTCAAGTTCCTTTTCATAATCGTCCCCTAAGATATTAAGCTGATATTCTGTGTTTTTTGATTTTTTTGCATGCCTGTAACCTGCCTCGGACACAACCCTTCCCCTGGGCGTCCGGCTCAAATATCCTATCTGCAAGAGGTAGGGCTCATACACATCCTCTATTGTTCCCTTTTCCTCTCCTATGGAGGCGGCCAAGGTATCAATCCCCACGGGACCTCCCTTGTAAAAATCAATGATGGTATTTAAAATCCGTCTGTCTAATTTATCCAGGCCTATTTCGTCTATTTCGAGCATCCTTAAAGCCTTGTCCGCAGTTTCCGCATCGATTATTCCTTTGCCTTTAACGATGGCGTAGTCCCTGACCCTTTTTAAGAGCCTGTTGGCGATGCGGGGAGTTCCCCTGGACCGTTTGGCAATTTCCTCCGCTCCCTTTTCTTCTATTTCAATATTTATTATGCTTGCAGACCTTAGGACTATCTCCTTTAAATCTTCCGGCTCATAAAAATCCAAATTGCACATAACCCCAAACCTGTCCCTTAAGGGAGAAGCCAGCATACCAGACCGGGTGGTTGCTCCTATGAGGGTAAATTTAGGCAAATCAAGCCTGATGGACCTTGCCGAAGGACCCTTGCCTATGATGATATCTAAGGCAAAGTCTTCCAAGGCAGGATACATAATTTCTTCCACAGCTTTATTTAGTCTGTGTATTTCATCAATGAACAAAACGTCGTTCTCGTTAAGGTTTGTAAGTATTGCTGCCAAATCACCGGCCCTCTCTATGGCAGGTCCCGAAGTTACCCTTATGTTAACTCCCAGCTCATTGGATATTATATTGGCTAATGTGGTTTTGCCAAGGCCCGGAGGTCCGGACAGGAGCACGTGGTCCAAAGGCTGGTTCCTTATCTTGGCAGATTCTATAAATATGTTCAAAACTTCTTTTACTTTGTTCTGCCCTATAAATTGAGGAAGCTTCTGAGGTCTTAAGCTGAGCTCCAGCTCCTCTTCCTCGGCATTAAAGGTGCCTGCAATTATTTCATTTTCTCTTTCAAACATCTTATCCCTGCCTGTTCATATTTTTTAGTGCTTCTTTTATGATTTCGTTTTCGGATTTTCCCGTCAAATCCATATTACCCAAAGTTCTTTTAACCTCGGCGTAGGCAAAGCCCAAGGCCGTTAAGGCCTCAGCCACATCGGCCATTTCATTGGCCACGGGGGCTTCGCTTCCCTGGAGTTCTTCTATTGTTCCCACCTTATCCTTAAGCTCAAGGATAATTTTGCCTGCGGTCTTTTTCCCTATGCCGGGAACCTTTGACAATCTCCCGGTATCTTCACTTAGAATGATTTCCTTTACGGTATCCGTCTTGTAGGTTGACAATACCGACAAGCCTGCTTTAGGACCGATCCCGTTTACGCTTATAAGCTTTTTAAACAGGTCAATTTCATCATTTGTCAGAAAACCGTACAAGGCAAGAATATCTTCCCTGATGTGCATATATGTAAGTAGCGTTGCCCTTTCTTTTTCACTGACCCTTTCTAAAGTAGAAAAAGAAGTATTTATTAAATAACCTATGCTGTTGTTCTCTAAAATCAGGTAGTCGATGCCTTTTTTGACTACTTCGCCTCTTATGTAACTGATCATATCTTCCCTCAATATTTTGTAATTTTAAACCTGTCGGCAAATTTAAGCGAATGAGCATGGCAGATTGCTGCAGCCAAACCGTCGGCTGCATCGTCAGGCTTGGGAATCTCTTTCAAATTGAGTATTACCTTTACCATTTCCTGCACCTGTCTTTTTTCAGCCCTTCCGTACCCCACTATCCCCTGCTTTATCTGGAGGGGTGTGTATTCATAGAGGGGAACACCTTTGTTTTCTGCCGCCAGTATGTGGACTCCCCTGGCCTGGGCTATCGCCATAGCCGTTTTTGTATTTTTATTATAAAACAATTCCTCGATAGCAACTGCCTCAGGCTTGTACATATCAATGATGGATGTGTATGAATCATAGATATGTTTAAGCCTCCTGGGAAAAGCTTCCCAGCTGTCGGTTAAAACAGCCCCGTATTCAATTACTTCAAATTTATTGCCCGAATATTTTAAAATGCCGTAGCCTGAAATCGCCAATCCCGGGTCTATACCAAGTATTAACATAAGAAATCCTTTCAGTTATTATTTAAAATTATAGCATACATTTGTTCTGATATAAAGAAGATTATTAGCGAAATATTTGTTTTCCCCTGTTTTAAGATGTGGTATAATGGGAATGGTTCAGCATTATCGAGAAAAACGGAGTTCATATGTTTAAAAAAGAAAGCAGGCTCAAGAGATTTGACTTTATATTATTGATTACAACAATTTTGTTAAGTGTATACGGTTTTATAGTGATAAACAGCGCTACCATGAGCAAGCTGGCAGGAAGCGAGCCCTATTTAAAAACACAGATTATTGCCTTCGCCCTGGGTGCGGCTGCTTTATTCGTCCTGGTTATGATTGATTATGACATATACGGAAGCTTTTACATGCCCATATATGTCCTTACCAATTTGCTCCTCCTCTACACCCTGATTAATCCCGTGGAAGCTTCGGAATGGGGAGACGTCCGTTCTTGGATAGCCATCGGTCCCATCGTATTTCAGCCCTCGGAAGTCGCAAAATTCGGTGTAATAATCTCTTTGGCTAAGTTTATCGACATCAATAAAGAAAACATGAACCACCCCTTGGTCTTGTTAAAAATTCTATTATTTGCATTTTTACCTGTGGGTTTGATAATGCTCCAGCCTGACCTGGGAACAGCCCTGGTATTTGTATTCTTTATTGCTCTTATGTTATATATTGCCGGCCTTGACAGGAAATATGTGTTAACAATCCTGATAATCGCCCTGATACTGGCAATTGCAGGAATCGCCGTATTTTTTCAAATAATGGAAGATTACACCTTGGGAGAAGATTATCGGTTTGACAGGATTGTTACCTTCTTTTACCCGGAATTAGACCCGGATGACACAGGGTACCAGGTAATTCAATCAAAAACGGCCATTGGGTCCGGAATGATATATGGAAGAGGTTTGTACAAGGGAGTCCAGAATCAATTAGGTTACCTTCCAACAAAGGAAACAGACTTCATTTTTGCCGTTATAGGGGAAGAATTAGGCCTTGTGGGAGGGTTGACCCTCTTATGCCTCTATGCAGTCTTATTATACAGGCTCATAAGAATCGCAAAAAATGCCGCCAACATGTTCGGCTCCCTAATAGTAACAGGCATCACCGGCATGATCTTATTCCACATTTTTGAAAACATAGGAATGACCATGGGCTTGATGCCTGTCACAGGTATTCCCCTGCCCTTTATAAGCTCCGGGGGAACCTTTATGCTTGTCAACATGATATCCATAGGCTTGTGCCTGTCCGTTGGGATGAAGAGGGGAAAACTTGATTTAAATGATTTTTAAGAAAAATCTTTATGTCATCCTGAACACAAATGCCCGGCTTTGTCATCCTGAGCGTAAGCGAAGGACCTCATTCAAAACTGCTGCCTCCGATAAACTCCCTCAGTATTGAAGTCTTAGGTATGTCGCTTTCATCTTCAATGGGAAGGAAGTAGCTCAGGAACTTCAGGAGTCTTTGTCTTTCGGGATAAAAAATGTTATCTTCGTCGATTTCCATAATAATTGGTTCTGCATATTTTTTTAGGACCCCTAATTCATAGACCAAGGCAGAATTAAAAATGGCATCTGCATTTTCCTGGTAGGGGAAGATATACCTTTCCGCCCCTTTTATCACATTATCCCACAATTCCATTGTCTTCGCTGCATCGTTTCCCCTGTGGGTGTAGTCTCTCACCAACCGCCTTAAAAGCCTCAAATCAGATGTTGAAATCCGGTTATGCCTGTCAATGTTAAGCTGGGTCAAGGCGCTGATATATATTTTATACTTGTTGGCCTGGGGAATACTCTTTGTAATTTCATCATTAAGCCCGTGAATTCCTTCAATTATAATGATGTGTTCATCGGTTAACCTCACCGGCTCCCTGGTAAATTCCCTGCAGCCTTTCTTGAAATTATAAACCGGTATCTGAACTTCTTCCCCGGCCATCAGATCAATAAGATGCTCGTTGAAAAGCTCCAAATCCAATGCCTTTATTGATTCAAAATCCAAATCCCCCTTTTCATCCTTGGGGGTTAAGTGCCTGTCAACAAAATAATCATCCAAAGAAATTTCATAGGTTTTTTTGCCGTTTACCCTCAGCTGTATGGATAATCTCTGGGCAAATGTTGTTTTCCCCGAAGAAGAAGGGCCTGCGATAAGTACAATTTTTATATTCTTATCCTTGGTAATCTCATCAGCTATATAGGCTATCTTTTTTTCGTGCAGGGCTTCATTGAGCCTGATCATATCCCTGATTGTATTATCGGCTATTTTATTATTCAAGGCACCCACATGGGCCACATCCATGATTTCTCCCCATTCCTCGGCTTCCTTGAACACCTTTGAGAGTTTTTTCTGCTCAATATACTCAGGAAGTTCAAAATTGCTTTCCCGGGTGGGATAGTTTAATATGATTCCCGGATAAAAGAGCCTTAGATCAAATTTATCGATAAATCCCGTATTAGGAGCCAAATAGCCGTAAAAAGTGTCATAATAGCCATCCATTTCATAGACCCTTATGTAATCCTTGCTCCAGTATTTCAGCATTTCAACCTTATCCGACATTCCTTGAGACGAAAATATTTCCCTTGCCTTTTCAACACTCAAGAAAATGGTCTTAATTGGCTTCTTGCCATCAATGATTTCCTGCATCCTGTCTTTTATTGCATCCAGGTGTTTTTTTGTAACCAAATGTTTGTATTGAAGCTCTGTATACAGGCCTTTATTCAAGGAATGATTTATGGTTACATCAATATCATTATATATATCCTTGCATGCTTTAACATAAATAAAGGACAAGGTCCGGACATAGATCCTGTGTCCGTCGGGATTTGTGATATCAATGAATTCTATTATGTCATTATCTTTAAAATCCTTAGAACACAGTCCCTTAAGCTTATTGTTTACCTTAGCACCCAAATACTTAAAGTAATCATTTTTATGAACCCTCATAAGTATATGGTATAAGGTTTCATTTTCATATACTTCAATTGTTTCGCCCCTATCTGCTAATCTTATTTTCATTTTTAACCTCCCCCAAAGTTTTTCTTTCACTTATATCCGATATGATTTCCATTCCGTTTAAATATGATAAATTACCCTCAAAGCCATCCAGGACCAATTTATAGGCATGGAGAACCTGATATTTCTCATTGTCCTTTTTGCCGTATTTCTTGTCACCTGCGAGGGGATGGCCGATTGAAGCCAAGTGGGCACGGATTTGATGAGCCCTCCCAGTTTCGATTTCCACTTCAAGCCATGTGTACTTCCCTTCTCTTTTCAGTGGACGGGCGTAAGTTATGACTGTTTTTGAATCTTCTGTCTCCTCATTGACAATCCTTACCATGTTTTTACGGTCATTCTTAATAAGATGGTCCTTAAGGTCCAAGTTTTCTTTTATATGGCCGTGAACCTTTGCCAGGTAGTACTTTTTGATTTTTCTTTCCCTGATTGCCTTGTTGGCCTGCTTTAAGGCATCATAGTTTTTTGCGGCTATTACAAGGCCTGAAGTATTTTTGTCCAACCGGTTGCACACTGCCGGTTTAAAGGTAAAGCTGATATTTTCTTCCTTGGCATCCAAATACCCTTTTATCTGGTCAACTAAATTTTCCCTCCCGGTCTTATCCGGCTGAGTGCTTAAGCCTATGGGTTTATTCACAATTAAAATATTATCATCCTCATATACAAGCTCAAAATGTATATCGGTCTCTTTCAGGGTCTTTTTATCCCTGAATTTATCTATTGTATCATCAGCCAAAAACAGCTGAACCATATCATCTTTTTTTAAAACAGCATCTGGCTCTGCCTTGGAGCCGTTTAATTTAATGTTTTTTTTCCTCAGCATTTTATAGATGAATGAATTATTTGCCTTATTCAAATACTTTTTTAAGAATCGGTCCAGCCTTTGGCCTTCTTCATTCTTTGTAATCCTTATTTCCTTCATGCCTTCTCCTTGTGACACTGTAACACTGGGACATTGGGGACGGTCCTTTTTGTCACACTTTGGGACACTGGGGACGGTCCTCTCTTTCGGGACACTGGGGACGGTCCTTGTCACACTTGATGACACTACCCCCGTCCCCTTGTCATCAAGAACCGTCCATCTTGTATAAACCGGATTGGTTTCCAAAGGGTTTTATTATACCTATTATACCCCAATACTTGATATAAGTATAATGCAATTTGCATATTTTACAATATTTTATTAAATGTGGATATTGTACGGACTTTAATTTTGTGCTACAATAGATAGAAGGACAAGTCAAGAGGTGACAAATGAAAAGAATAATAAATGCAATAAGAGACTTTATATATAACATAACCGACTATGGGCTGATTATAGGCGTAATTGCAGTTATGGCGGTCATATTAGTCTGGAGGTTTGATTTATTGTTCAGCAGGGGAATTGACAAAGAAAAAATCAAAGACCTGCCCATAGTTAATCAACCGGTTGCAGAAGAACCGGGGCTTGAAGAAGAGCCGGGCCCTGCTGCAGACCCTGATAAGGAGCCGGTTACCGAGCCTGAACCCAATGGTGAAACACCTGCCGGGGTAGTAGCTACCATCAGCATTCCCCAAGGTTCGTTTCCTTCACAAATAGCAGAGATTCTGTTATACAACAATCTGATAAAAAGCAAAGACGAGTTTCTTACAAGGTGTGTTGAATTAGACCTTGATACAAGACTTCAAAGCGGAACTTTTAGTATTGAATTAGGAACACCTCTTGATGATATAATAAAAATAATTGCCAATGCTTATTAACGAGGGGACGGTAATAACCGTCCCCTTTAAGTGTCTGTCAGTATCTTTGATTTACATAGTAGTCTATGATTGACTTCTGACTCTTTTCTTTAAATACCTTTTCTTTTTTCAAAACATCCAATAGCCACAAGCTCTTGGAATGAAGAACCGCATATTCATAGTCCTTCAAGACTATTTCGTAAAGCTTGCCTGCCAATAAGGATGATTCCATCTTAATAAAATATGCCTCCACGTTTTCGTATTGGAGAAATCTCAGCAGGCGGAAACTGGTTTTATCCTTTTCATTGTAGTAATAGTCCGCTTCATTTATATATTTCATGTAGTAGCTTATGTGCTTACCCTTATCCTTAATTTCCTGCGCTATCATACGGTGGTATTTTGCCATCATATTGTAGTACTGATAGTTGTACATCCCTTTTTCAAAGCTGTCTATCCGCTGAAAAGGCTTAATGTTTTTTTCAAGCATATACTTATAACTAAGCTCTAAGTATTCCTTTTTATTTATATCTCCGTTCATATGCTGAATTATAAGCATATCCCTATGCTCAAAAAAATCATCAAATATTGTTTTCTTCGCTTTAAAATAATTCATTAAATCACTCTTTCCAATTTCATACAAGGCTTATTTTAACAGAAAAGAGCTGGTTTAGCAAGAACCTAAATTTGGGTGCATTCCAAAACCCCCGCCCTGATGCGGGCGCATAAAACCGCCGGCCCGGCCGGCGGCATCCTAATGACTTATAACTCTATCTCTCAATCCTTCCGGAATATCTTCAACATCATGATTTACGCTTATTATGAAATTAACATCAAATGTTTTGGACAAATAATCTAATCTGTCTATAACGGATTCTAATTTTTCCTTTCCTGATTTAGCTATCTTATATAAACCGTCTATGTAAACTTGCTCTATATCGTAATCGGTGGCAATTACTCCGCATAAAAAACCTTGAAACTCGTCTTCATTGGTCAGTCCGAACTCTTTCGTGTTTATGTATCTGATCCTGTAGTCTAAATCAAATATGTGCCTGTTGTTAGCTTCCAAAAAAACCATCCTGCCCTGTATTTCGTCAATAGCGCTATTAGCCATTTCAATCATCCTTCTTGTTTTGCCCGTACCGCTATGACCGCAAACTAAATGCACCATAATAATCACACTCCTGTTCTTATACTATTATAATAATACTTACTTATATTGTACCACATCTTGTAAATGTTTACACTATTTATTTTTACTTCCCTGGTATCTTTTTTCGGATTCCATCTTACTCAAAATTTCATCCTTTATCTTCCACCAGCTCATACCCCAATTTACAAAAAGGGACTTTTCCTCAGGTGCTCTCCCTAGCAGCCTTTGCACCGTAATATCCTTATCTAAGTGCTCTAAAAAAACAATTACTCTTTCCACATATTCATCCTTTGATATGATTTTTATTTCATTATTCTTATATGCCCTCCCCATTTCGGTATCTTCCATGATATACAAGGAATGAATTTTAACCTGGTCCGTTTTTAAAACAGATAATATTTTTGCTGTTTCAATCGTATCCAATATGGTATCTCCGGGCAAATTTAAAATAACATGGGTGCAGATATCAAAATCATATCTTTTTATCCTCAATACGGCATCGATAAATTCCGCCAAAGTATGGCCTCTGTTAATATTTTTCAGGGTGTGATAATTTGCCGTCTGAAGACCTAATTCAACCGTAATGTTAACATGGTGGTGGTTTTTTATATGGTTAAGGTACTCTAATACTTCATCCGATATGCAGTCAGGCCGTGTGGATATGGCTATTTCCACGATATTATCCATCACCGCATCATTGATAAAAGACTTAAATTTTTCTATGTTCATATATGTATTGGTATAGTTTTGAAAGTAAGCGATAAATTTATTGGCCTTATATTTTTTGGAAATGTACTCCATATTCTTACTTAACTGTTCTTTTACGCTCAATGAATTATCTAGCAATTCAAAACCTGCCCCCACATCCGAGCAGAAGGTGCAGCCCCCAAAGCCCAAGGTACCGTCCCTGTTGGGGCAGGTGCATGGTATGTTAACCGGAAGTTTATATACTTTTTCCCCGTATTTTGATTTCAAATAATCGGAATATTCATTAAATAATTTCATTTTTTCCCTTTTAATATCATTTTCTTTTTTTCATTATAGTTAAAGAAATATATTTAATCAATAAATTTACCATTAATTAATTAAATTATTTTCTGCTTTACTGTCAATAATATGAATGAATATTTAAATAAAGGAGGCTTCATATGCATATAAAAGAAGGAATAATTCCGACTGTTTTAGGCACCGTTGTAACTGCCACAGGAGTTGCCATGAAAAATACGAATATGCCGGAATCTTACAGTAACGGTCTAATAGGATTCGGATTGGCACATATTGCCTTAGGCTCTGCCGAGCTTATATCGAACAATTGGCAGCACCGCAGTATGATGAAGAAAATGACAAAAATGGCACCCTTCAAGTAAGCAGACAACTCAAAAAAACAAAAACATGCCCCTT
>JAAYOE010000083.1 GCA_012520455.1 Tissierellia bacterium | reverse complement strand
ATGGAATGCATGAAGAGTGAAACTGCCGGCCATAGCATAAGCATTGATACTGCCAATGGCTGCTATTATGTACATGATATTCATGCTGTTAAGAAAACAGTTGTATTTAACGGCAGGTATCGAATAGATTACTCTAACCCGAGCGGGACCTACATAAGCTTTACCCATGAGGGTAGTCCCGTTAATGCAGGGACTTTTACAATAACGGATACAAAAACCAAGGAGACTATCCAGGTATCGATAGTTCCCGGAACAGGCAGAACGTTAATTAAGGAATAAGCAGCAATCTGCGGGTTATAATATACATAAGGAGGATACGAATTAATGATTTCAGCCGGTGATTTTAAAAAGGGTATAACTTTATCATGGAATAACGGTTTGTGGCAAATTGTTGATTTTCAACATGTTAAGCCGGGAAAGGGCGCTGCCTTTGTAAGGGCAAAATTGAAAAACATTGTGACCGGAACTACGAAGGAGGAGACTTTTAACCCCACGGAAAAGTTTGATTTGGCTCATATCGAAACCAAAGATATGCAATACTTATATAATGACGGACAATTGTATTATTTTATGGATCCGGAAACATATGAACAAATTCCTCTGAATTATCATCAGGTGGAAGAAGCTATCAAGTATTTGAAGGAAAATGACTTTGCCCAGATGAGATTCTATCAAGGCAATCCTTTTGAAGTTTCTGCACCTAACTTTGTTGAGTTGGAAATTGTTGAAACAGAGCCCGGATTTAAGGGTGATACCGCAACCGGGGCTAATAAGCCTGCAACAACTGAAACCGGTGCAAAAATAATGGTGCCGCTGTTTATTGAAATAGGTGATAAAATTAAGATTGACACCAGAACTGGTGAATATTTATCGAGAGTATAAGGAGGTAAGAAATGGTGGATTTTTTATATGAAAAGATATCTTATTTAAGAGGTTTGGCAGACGGACTGGAAGTAAAGGATGACACAAAAGAAGGTAAGTTGTTCTTTGCTTTGATGGAAGTAATCGAAGAAATGGCTGATTCAATTAATGACTTAGCTGAAGATCAAGATGAATTGAATGAATATGTAGATTTGTTGGATGAGGATTTGTCTGTTGTTGAAGAAGAATTATTCGGTGATTTGGAACTATCCGAAGATTATTACGACGACGATGATTACGACTTTGATTTTGATGATGAAGATGATGATTATGACGGCGAGTTTGACGATGATTTTGATGATGAGGTACATGCCGCCGGAAGCACTGAAATGGAAGACTAATAAAAGTTGATACATAAAAAAGAACATTTCTTTCGAGGAGTGTTCTTTTTGTATTGTCATCCTGAGATTCTTCGAGCTAAAGCTCTCAGAATGACACTGATCTATTTCCAGATTTCATCGGGGTTTACTCCGTAAATTTGGACTATCTCAAACAAGTCACTGTTTGCAATATCCTTTGGAGTCACAAGCCAGGTGCCGTCCGAATCAATATCATATCCGAATTGCATGAAAGGATACCAGACAATGTGGGCACATTGGGTGGTTTTTATGCTATCCGGCTCAGGATTTTTCTTGCTGAAAAATCCTACGGAAAGGCCGTAAGGTACATTAAGAAGATTATTCTTTGCAAATCGGGCTATTTCATCCAAGTCTTCCTGAGAAGCATCTTTTAATTTAAGCATCATAAAGGAAGGAAAATTCCTCCACTTATTAATATCTTGAAGCATTGAATCCTGTCCCAACAGGACAGCTTCCAAGGTTTCTTTGTTGTCTGCATCGGTTACTATTCCTGCGTGCCCATGCCTCCACCCTAAGGAATGGGTCGCTTTTGTCACTAAGACATATCCGTTTTTATAGGGTGCCAGGTCAAAGCCGTATATTTTATTTTCATCCTTGTCAACAAGTGATTCATGGTTTACGATTACTGCAAATTTTTGGCTTGATATATTGTGTTCAGTGAAAAAATTATCCTGGAACTTTAATATTTTTTCCCTCGCTGACGGGTCATTTTTCAATATTTCATCTATAGCACTTCTTCCGAGGCCTGTCTGATAAAAAAGCTCTTTATAGTCATCATCGCTGAGGGTTTCTTTTTCCAGTATAGGCCCGATGTCTGTACGAGGGTAATCAGGGTAAAAATAGCCCAGGGGCTCCGTGAGCTTTTCCGCTATTGCAATTGCAGCAAATATTATAATAATTGTAATCAGAGCAATAAGTGCTTTCTTTTGATATGATTTAGTTTTCTTCTTCATGATTTTTTCCGCGTCTTTTTGATTTAGTGCTCAAAAATTCAATTAATGTGTGATTTTTTTATGTAACAAATTCGATTTTCACACAAAACTTGAAAATTTGAGCAATAAAATGGCCTTTTTAAGAAAATATCCACACATTACTTGAAATTTTGAGCAAATTTGGTTCAGTCTCATTCTGAGAGCTTCAGCTCGAAGAATCTCCTGAGATCCTTCACTACGCTCAGGATGACAAAGCATTAGGCCCTTCACTACGTTCAGGATGACAAAACCTGAGATCCTTCGCTTACGCTCAGGATTACAAAGCGCTAAATCCTTCCGCATTGTTCGACAAAATCTGAGGTTCTTCGCATACGCTCGGAATATCAAAGGGTTTTTCTATCATTATATAATATGCAACAAAAAATACAATGGAAAAGGCAAATTTTTTGTGTTACAATATACCATATTATGAGTTGGAGGACTGAAATGAATAAAAGGACAAGTAGAATTACCAGAGCTATTTGTTTGATATTGGCGGTGGGAATGATTTTGACAGCTGTGATGAGTTTATTTATGTATTTATTTTAGCTAGTGTTTATCGCATTAAAGGTAATGCAGGCGGTATTGGTGCCGGTATATTTATTTTAAATAATGTTCAATTTTGGCAAGCATTTCAGGTCCATTCCGGAATGCCGAAAATTTATGGTGATAAATGGAGTACTTTGATTATTTGAAAAATACCAAGGGGTTGGAATTAAGCAGCCAACAGATGAAAGCGGCCTCTTTCGATAAGGGAAATGCCCTGGTTCTTTCCACGGCGGGCTCGGGAAAAACAACCGTTATTATTGCTCGGGCAGGCAGGCTTTTGTTTGAAAATAAGTGCGGCAAAAAGATTCTGACTCTTACATTTTCTAAAATGGCAGCCGATGACATGAAGAAAAGATTTTCTTCGATTTGGCTAAATGACGAAAGAAAAACTGAATTTTCAACCATTCATGCCTTTTCTTACAAAATTGTGAGGGATTTTTACAGAAGAAAGGGCATTAGTTTTAGATTACTTACGAATAATTATCAGGCACTTTCGGAGATACTCAGAAACTATTATTCCGGGTCATATTTCAGCTATGTCAGCGATGAAGAAATAGAAAATTTATCTTCCGCAATCGGATATGTGGACAATATGATGCTGGCTCCGGTAGAATACAGGGACCATGGGATTAAGATAAAGGGGTTTGACAAGCTTTACAATGATTATAAAATGTACAAGTCCCAAAATAAATTGATAGATTTTGACGACATGCTCACTTATTCATATCAAATATTATCGAATTCTCAAAGTTACGTAGACAAGATTTTAAATACTTATGAATATGTGCAGATTGATGAAATGCAGGATACGTCAAAAATCCAGCATGAGTTGATTAAGCTTATCACCCGTGACAATTTGTTCATGGTGGGGGACGATGACCAGGCCATATATTCATTCAGGGGAAGCTATCCGGAATTCATGCTTAAATTCAAAGACATATATGATGACGGCAAAATCTTTTATCTGGACAACAATTACCGGTCGGACAGGTATATTGTGGAAGGTGCAAAGAATTTTATCGAAATAAACAAAAACAGATATAAAAAACCTATAAAAACAGACAACAAAAAAGTAAAAGAAATCAACATAATCAAGGTTAAGGGCAGAAAAGAGCAGGCTGAGCTGATTACGGAAATCCTTGCAAAGTCAAAGGATGAAAACAAGACCACAGGCATTTTATTCAGGTACAATATGTCTGCTATGATACCGGCTAACCGCCTGCATGAGAATAAGATTGATTTTTACATTAAAGAGGATAAAACCAAGTTTTTCAGCAGCGGTGTACTCTACGATGTTCTTGCTTTTTTGAATTTGGCAGTCGACCACAAGGACAGGGATGCTTATGCAAGGATTTATTACAAAAGCTACACTTATTTTACCAAAGGTATGTGCAGGATTGTTCAGGAAAGCAAGGAGGATAAGAGTGTTTTTGACATTTTATACGGTTATAAGCACTTTGACTATAAGGTCTACGACAAAATTAAGCAGTTTAAAAGAGATATCGATTATTTGAACAGGCTAAGGCCGTCCGATGCTATAAGATTTATAAAATTTGACCTGGAATATCTAAATTATTTGGAGAGAATGCAGGAGGAAGGTCGATACAGCTTGTCAAGTTCTCTTCACATATTGGAGATTTTGGAGGAAATTGGGGCATATTGCGGAGATATAGGGGAGTTTATCAATAAAATCAAAAATTTGAAAGATGTGATAAAAAAGGCATCGGAGAACAAGGGTTCAAATATCACCTTAACATCCATTCACAGTGCTAAGGGGCTGGAGTATGACAGGGTTTATATTATTGATAATTTGCGGGAGATGAATTTTGATAAAAAGAATTTGGACGAAGACGAGTATGAAAAGAAATTAGAGGAAGAGCGCAGAATCTTTTATGTGGGCATGACCAGGGCAAAGGATGAATTAAACATAGTGGTTCCGGGAGAGCCCTCCCAATTAATTGAGGAATTACTCATGGCAAACAGAATAAGGACTTAATATTTTTTAAGAATTTGTAAAAAAAAAATCGATAATTTGGCATCAATTTGTTGAAATTTTGAACAATAAAAAACTTTTTATTGAATTTTATGGTAATATATAATAATATAAGTTGCAGGTATATACTTAGGGGGGAAACAATGAAACTTTATATTTGTACTTTAGGGGAATTTGATATAAAGGCAGATGGCAAGTCGCTACTTAAGGACTCAAGCCGGATGTATAAGATATACAGGCTTTTTGAATACTTTCTAACCTTTAGGAATAAAAAGCTCCTTCCTGAAACCATAATTGACAATCTCTTATCTGACAGTGAATCTGATGATCCGAAGAACATGCTGAGGACGCAGATTTTTCGTCTCAGAAAGGTAATCAGTTCCGTGATTCCCGAGGGGGAAGATGGCGAACAATATCTGAACCTTAGTTTTACCAACGGTTACTACT
>JAAYOE010000082.1 GCA_012520455.1 Tissierellia bacterium | reverse complement strand
TCGCCGGCAGCAGTGAAGGCAGGTGCGGTTGTGATTGATAATTCAAGCGCATACAGGCTGGATGACGATGTTCCCTTGGTTGTGCCTGAAGTTAACGGAGAGGATGTTAAAAAACACAAAGGAATAATAGCAAACCCAAACTGCTCGACAACCATAGCCGTGACAGCAATAAATGAATTAAATAAATATTCAAAGATAAAAAGGATGATAGTTACCACCTTCCAGGCAGTTTCAGGTGCCGGTGTCAACGGTATAAGAGAGCTTGATAAGCAGATTAAGGACATAAGTGAAGGTAAGGAGGTTGAAATCAAAACTTTCTCCTATCAAATAGCATACAATGCTATCCCTCAAATAGGAAGCTTTGATGAAATGGGATATTCTCAGGAAGAAATGAAGCTGCAGAATGAAGGAAGAAAAATACTTCACAATCCCGACCTGAAAGTTAATTGTACCTGCGTGAGGGTTCCCATTTACCGAAGCCATTCCGAGTCAATCACCATTGAAACGGAAGAAGAAATTACTCCCGAAAAAGCAAGAGAGCTTTTGTCAAAAGCCGAGGGGGTAAAGCTAATTGATGATTTGGAAAACAACAAATATCCAATGCCCCTGGATACGTCTGACCAAGACTTGATTTACGTAGGCAGGATAAGAAAGGACATAAGCTGTGATAAATCATTGGTACTTTGGTGCTGCGGAGACCAGATAAGAAAAGGGGCAGCAACGAATGCGGTACAAATAGCGGAAGTTTTAGTAAAAGAAAACCTGATATGAAATTTACGTGTATATAAAGCATGACAATGTGTTGAGGACAATTTTAAATTGTCCTCTTTTATATTTAAGTGGACAAATGTTCGATTTTGTTATAATATAAAATAAGACCTATAAGGAACACGGAGGACTAAGATGGACTATATTATAATATCATTGCTTTCTTTATTACTTATTATCAATATTGTATTACTGATAAAGGTATTGAGAAATGATGCCAGGGGCCGGATAATATCAGAACTTAAGCTTAATTTAAAGGATAATAACCTGTATTTGATAGATTCGGTAAATCGAAGAATTGCCGAGTCGGAACAGAAACAGCTGAGGGAATTACTGTCAAACAAGCTGGAAACGGTTGAAAGGCTGGAAAGAAGCTCCAAGACCTTGACCGAGTCTTTAAATGACAATTTTACAAGCTTGAATGACATGGTTTACAGAAACTTAGACAAGATAAACATGAGGGTCGAAGAAAGATTGAATGAAGGATTTGAGAAAACAAACAAGACCTTTGTCAGCATCCTTGAAAGGCTGTCAAGAATAGATGAAGCCCAAAAGAAAATAGACAGCCTGTCAACAAATATAGTTTCCTTACAGGATGTTTTAACCGATAAAAAAAGCAGGGGTATTTTTGGAGAAGTCCAGCTGAATCACATTTTGTCCGTGGTTTTCGGGGAAAAGAACGATAAGATTTATGAAATTCAAAAAAAATTGGGTAATTCCATGATTGCCGATGCAGTTTTGCATATACCCGAGCCGGTAGGAATGGTTTGCATAGATTCCAAATTCCCCCTTGAAAACTATCGGCGAATGATTGATGGGAATATTTCGGAAGCCGAAAGAAAACAATACATCAGGGAATTTAAATTAAATGTTAAGACCCATATCAATGACATAGCTTCAAAGTATATTATTCAGGGACAAACTTCAGACCAGGCAATAATGTTTATTCCGGCGGAAGCAATATTTGCCGAAATAAACGCATATCACCGGGACTTGCTGGATTATGCGGGTGAAAAGAAGGTTTGGCTTACTTCCCCCACAACCTTGATGTCGGTATTGTCAACGGTACAGGTTGTTTTAAGAAATATGGAGAGGGAAAAGTATGCCGGGATTATTCATGAAGAGCTTAACAAATTAGGAAAAGACTTCAAACTCTACAAGGAAAGATGGGAATCCTTAGCTAAAAATATCAAACGGGTTTCGGAGGATGTGGATAAAATTAACATAACATCCAACAAAATAGAAAGAAAATTCGACAGGATATCAAGGGTAGAAATGGGCTGCGATTCTGAAATTGAGGAAATAGATTACGAAGAAATATGAGTCGTGAATTGCAAAAAATACTTGCATTTTACTCTTGTTTATGCTACTATCTTAAAGTAGCATTTGGCCGCAGTGATGGAATGGCAGACGTGACGGACTCAAAATCCGTTGGTGGCAACACCGTGGGGGTTCGAGTCCCTTCTGCGGCATAAGCTTAATAATAAATCGACTTTAATGTCGATTTATTTTTTTAGCTGTATATTTGTGGTTTTTTATGATATAATTCTTTAATCATGATATTGAAGGTGCAAAGATGAGTAAATTGTACGTGGTGCCGACACCTATAGGAAATTTGGGGGATATTACAAGGAGGGCTCTTGAAATCTTAGGGGCTTGTGATTTAATATTGGCCGAAGATACCCGCCATACTCAAAAGCTTTTAAACCATTTCGATATAAAGGCAAAGATGATTTCCTACCATAAATTCAATGAAAAGCAGAGAAGCGAAGAAATAGTTCAAAGGCTTTTGAATGAGGAAATCAATGCAGCCCTGGTAACCGATGCGGGAACCCCCTGCATTTCAGACCCGGGATATGAATTGGTGAGGGAGGTCAGGGAAAAGGGCATTGAAGTGATAGGTTTGGCCGGGCCATCGGCACTTACGACAGCCCTTTCAATTTCGGGAATTGAAACATATGAATTTGCCTTTTACGGATTTTTGCCCCGTAAAAAAAGCGAATTGGATGCTGCTTTGAAAAGGGTGCTTAAGAATCCCGTAAAAACCTTTGTTTTATATGAATCTCCCAAGAGGATACTTAATTTAATCGAAAGAATTAAGGACCATATGCCCAATGCAACCCTTTGCGTCTGCAAGGAACTGACCAAGCTCCATGAAAGGACTTTCTACGGAAGGGCGGATGAAGTTTTGAACCAGCTTAGGGATCATGCGGAAGTGGAAAAGGGCGAATATGTAGTAGTAGGGTACAACAATGATTATGAGGACAGGGATATTCCATCATATGAAACCGGTATCCACGGAATTTTATTCGACAAGCTCATCAAAAATGGATATTCTTTAAAGGAAGCCGTAAATGAAGCTGCCAAAGAGGGGCTAACATCAAAGAATGAAGCATATAAGGCTTCTCTTGAAATAAAAAATTTCTTAGAGAAACTGAAACAGGGGGACCAATGATTGGTACAATTGCAAATGCCCTTGCAATAATTGCAGGCGGAGTTATAGGACTATTATTTAAAAATGCAATACCGGAAAAAATATCCCAGGCCCTTTTAAAGGTTACCGGCCTGGCTGTAATTGCCATTGGCATAAATTTAATGCTGGCCGGTGAAAATTTTACCCTTTTAATCATATCATTGGTAGTAGGTACAGTAATTGGAGAAGCAATCGATATTGAGGGGAAGTTAGATAAGTTCGGAGCATTTATAGAAAGCAAAATGAAAAACCGGGGAGGCAATGTGGCTCTTGGTTTTGTAACATGCACCTTGGTTTACTGTGTAGGTTCCATGGCAATTGTCGGGTCAATTCAAAGCGGGTTGACGGGCAATCATGAGATCTTGTTTTCAAAGGCAGTCCTCGACGGTATTACAGCGGTTACCTTCGCAGCAACCATGGGGGCCGGGGTCGTCCTTTCCGGCATCAGCGTCCTTTTTTATCAAGGAATAATAACAATGCTGGCAAGCTTTATGCAATCCTTGTTAAGCCCTGTAGTTGTAAGTGAAATGACTGCCATAGGCGGTGTCATAATAATGGGAATCGGCCTTAATTTTATAATAGCAAACAGGATGAAGGTTGGAAATTTCCTGCCGTCCATATTTATCCCCATAATTTATTACCTATTTTTCTGACGAGGTGAAATCTTGGATAGAAACCTGATATTAAAGCCAAGTGCCATAATGATAATATGCCTGATTTTTCTAGTGGGCTCAATTGTTTTATCTGTCCCCTTGTATTATGGTTTTTTGGCAGGAATTATACTTACCTCCGCTGTCCTTTTAAAGAGCGGCTATTCCTTGAAAGAGCTTTGGGAAACTGCCCTATCAGCGGTCAAGGATGTTAAGCGCTTGTTGATAATCATATTGTTTATAGGGGCAACAACTTCCATTTGGCTTGCTTCCGGCGTTGTTCCCACAATTATGTACTATGGCTTCACATATATGGAGGGTGTCAATTTTCTTTTGGCAGCATTTTTAATCATGTGTCTCGTTTCATACTTCATGGGAACTGCAGTGGGAACCTTGAGCACTGTGGGCATATCCTTGAGCGGGATAGGCTTAAGCATAGGAATACCTCAAAGTCTGATGGTCGGTGTCTTGGTTTCCGGAGCCTTCATAGCGGATAAAATTTCTCCCTTGTCCGGACTCTTAAACCTTATTATGACAACCGTCAACAAAAATTATAAAGAAGTATTTAAAAGCATGATAATAACATTGGTCCCTACCATATTAGCAACCTCCGTAATTTATTTCTTAATGGGGTCAAATTACATTGCGGAAGGTGAAAATCTTTTAAAGTATAAAGAAGCAATTCAGCAAGGCTTTAACATATCTCCTGCTTTGTTTATACTGCCGGCTTTGGTTTTATTTTTATCCGTATTCGGCCTTGATTCATTAAAAACATTTTCTATTGGAATCTTGGCAGGCGGGGCCCTCAGCATCATATTTCAGCAGAGCTCCATTTCATCCTTAACAAGAGCCCTCATATTCGGCTACCGGGGCAATACTCCTTCAGAGGAATTAAACGCCCTTTTGGTAAGCGGAGGCATGGTTTCCATGATAGAGGCAACCTTCATAGTGTCGGGGGCATTTATCCTTATTAAGCTTTTTGAAAGAGGCAATGTCTTAGTACCTTTGATGGATAAGCTTATTAACGGAATTAATAATAAAAGGGCCTTAATAAAAAGGACGGGACTCATAAGCATATTAATGACAGTGGCAACATGTGACCAAACATCCGGAATTATTCTTCCCGGCACCATCCTGCAGGAAAAATACGAGGAATTAAAATTAGACAAGGCTGTCCTGGCTAGAACGATTTCTGATACCGGAGTCATTGTGGCCCCCCTCATGCCCTGGAATATTAATTCATTTTTAATAAAACCCGTAATGGGGATAACAGCCGCCCAATACAGTCCTTTTGCGGTCCTTTGCTATGTATGTCCCTTGATGTCAATGATAGTATCTTATATTCAATACAGGCAAAGGAATTCTGATAATGAAATTAGGAAAAAAACGGAATAACTTTATAAAAAAAAGGAAAACGTTCCGTTAATTAAAAATAGCAGGACTTGCTTTTGAATATTGATTGTCTTTTGCCTTAGTAATATAATACAAACAGGATGATTATTTATACTTATTAAAAAATATAAAATATAAAATTAATTTAGGAGAGTGCCATGATAAGATTAACATCCAACTCAAATGTTTTAAAATGGGTAGATGAAATTATTTCAATGATGAATCCGTCAGATGTGGTTTGGATTGACGGAAGCGAAGAACTTTACGAAGAACTTAGAAAAGAAGGATGTTCAACCGGCGAACTCATAAAATTGAATCAGGAAATTTACCCCGGATGTTACTACCATCGGTCTGCAAAAGATGATGTGGCAAGGATGGAAGACAAGACCTATATTTGCACAAGAAAGAAAGAAGATGCAGGCTATACCAACAATTGGATGAGTCCTGACGAAGCTTACAAATTGGGGAGGGAAATTTTCACGGATTCCATGAAGGGTAGAACCATGTATATCATTCCCTATTCAATGGGGCCCGTAGGCTCGCCCTTTTCGAAGATAGGATTTGAAATAACGGATTCAATCTATGTTGTTTTAAGCATGAACATCATGACCAGGGTGGGACGGGATGTTTTAGATGCCTTAGGGGATTCCAACGACTTTGTGCGGGGAGTCCACGGAAAATGTACCCTGGATATTAATAAGAGATATATCTTCCATTTTCCCGAAGATAATACCATATGGTCATGCAATTCCGGTTACGGTGGGAATGTCCTCTTAGGCAAGAAATGCTTCGCCCTTCGTATTGCCTCATACCAGGGCAGGATGGAAGGCTGGATGGCTGAGCACATGCTCATAGTGGGAATCGAAGACCCGGAAGGAAATGTGAAATACATAGCAGGGGCCTTCCCGTCAGCTTGCGGCAAAACAAATTTAGCCATGCTCATACCTCCTGAAGTTTATTTGAAGAAGGGTTACAAGGTATGGACCGTAGGTGATGACATAGCCTGGCTCCGTATTAAGGAAGACGGAAGGCTGTGGGCTATAAATCCGGAAGCAGGCTTTTTCGGGGTTGCCCCGGGAACAAATGCAAAATCCAATTACAATGCCCTCATGTCTACGAGGAAAAACTCTATTTTTACAAATGTTGTATTAAATTTAGACGATTATACCGTATGGTGGGAAAAGCTTGATAACAATCCTCCGGAAAATGCCCTGGACTGGATGGGAAATCCGTGGAACGGAAAAACATCAAAGGAAAATGGAGCACATCCTAACTCCAGGTTTACGGCGCCGGCAAAAAATTGCCCCTGTATTTCACCTGAGTGGGAATCACCTGAAGGAGTGCCTTTATCTGCAATAATTTTCGGGGGAAGACGTGCAAAAACAGCCCCCTTGGTTTATCAGTCAAGAGACTGGCAGCACGGTACCTTCGTAGGGTCTACCTTGGCCTCGGAAACTACCGCGGCTGCATCCGGAAAGGTGGGAGTCGTAAGAAGAGACCCCATGGCCATGCTTCCCTTCTGCGGTTACAATATGGGAGATTACTTCAGGCATTGGCTTGAAATGGGCGAGAAAATGTCCCATCCTCCAAAAATCTTCCATGTAAACTGGTTTAGGACAAATGAAAAAGGAGAATTCATCTGGCCCGGATTCGGGGATAATTTCAGGGTTATAGAATGGATGCTCAAGAGATGTGAAAACAAGGCAGATGCAAATGTATCTCCGATTGGTTACATGCCCAAGCCTGAGGATATTAATTTGGAAGGTCTCGACATATCAATGGACACCCTCAAATCACTCCTCACCATAGACAAAGAGGCCTGGCTCGAAGATGTAAAGAGCATTGAAGAGTTTTATGCAAAGATAGGCGATACGATACCTCAAGAGTTATACGAGGAGCTCAAAACCTTAACCGATAATTTAAATAAAATGTAGACACTGGGTGAGACACTGGGGACGGTCCTTTCTGTCCCAGAGAGGACCGTCCCCAGTCCCAATAAATTTTTTAAAAATAATTGTTGACAAATGAAATTTTTATGTTATCATAGCTATTAAATGATTAAAGCGATGAAGCAGAGAAAAGTATTTCAGACGTTTACAGAGAATTGGCGGTGGTGAGAGCCAATAACAGAGAAATATAATATACACTGCCGAGCAGGTTTGCTAAAAGGGAATCCGAGTAGGCGAACACGTGTACTCACGTTACAGGGTTAGGAGTTGTTAGACTCCGAAGAGTGATGATATATATCTTATGTATATATCATAATTAGGGTGGTACCGCGGAATAATCTTTCGTCCCTATAAGCATATTTAAATAATATGTTTATAGGAGCGAAAGATTTTTTTTACCTTATGTATTTTCAAAGTCTTTTTGATAGTGAACCTTGGCCAAGTTCTTATCTGAAAAATAAATAAATAATCTTGGAGGGATATTATGAAAAGCGGTTTGATAAAAAAATTAACAGCACTTTTATTGGTAATGATGATTATTATTACAGGATGTGCCTCAAGCACAGGAGGGAATAAACCTGCGGATGAGAATAAGCCTGAGGAAACAAATGAAGCCGGGGAGAAATTCACCATAGGTATATCCCAGTTAGTACAGCATCCCGCCTTGGATGCATCAAGACAAGGATTCATAGACGAGATGGAAAAATTAGGGGTTGATGTGGAATACATTGACCAGAATGCCCAGGCAGATATTAACAATGCACAGATGATAGCAGAAAAATTTGTCAAGGATGGGGTGGATTTAATATTTACAATTGCAACCCTCACATCCCAGGCTGCTAAAAAAGCAATTGAGGGCACAGACATACCCTTGGTTTTTACTGCAGTGACAGACCCTGTGTTTTCCGAGTTAGTGACAGCAATGGATGTTACCGATAACAATATCACCGGAGTTGTTGATGCAGCTCCCATAAAAGAAAACTTGGAGTTATTCAAGGCATTAAAGGAAGATATCAAGACAGTGGGAATTATTTATAACATCGGCGAATCAAACTCAGAGGTACAGGTTAACCAAACAAGGGAAATTGCTCAGGACTTGGGGCTGACAATTGAAACGGTCGGAATTACATCCATAAATGACATTCCTCAGGCTATTGATACAATTTCAAAAAAGGTTGAAGGACTCTATATAATTACGGACAACATGGTGGCATCAGCCATGGAGTTGGTTGCTAAGTTAGCCGGAGAAAACAAGCTCTTGACCGTATCTGCAGACGGCAGCCACGTTGACCAGGGAATTTTAGTTTCAAAGGGAATAAGCTACTATGTAATAGGGCAGGAGTCAGCAAGGATAGCGAAACAAATTTTAGTTGACAAGGTTGATGTTGCGGATATTCCTGTTCAGGCATCAGCTGACCTTGAGAAAAAGGTAAATTTAAAGACAGCAGCAGTTTTAGGATTGGATAAGGACCATAAAGCATTTGAAGGAGCAGAATTTGTAGAATGAATACATTAATACTTACATCAATTGAGCAAGGTTTGATATTTTCCGTATTGGCAATAGGAGTGACCATAACATTTAAAATACTGGATTTTGCGGACATGTCAGTGGAAGGAACCTTTCCCTTCGGAGCCTTTCTGTTTGCAAAACTGATCAGCGGGGGTTTTACCCCCCTGACCAGCACCCTTCTGTCATTTGTCTTCGGGACCTTGGCAGGGCTCTTAACTTATACCCTGAATATCAAATTGAAGATTAAGGCCTTGTTGTCCGGCATACTTACAGCTACTATCCTGTATACCATAAACTTAAGGCTGAACGGGAAATCCAACGTGGGGCTTTTCAGCTATTCTTCAATATATGAAGGATTTGAGCCCGTAATAATACTCATCCTCATGGTATTTGGGGTAAAAATTCTGATGGATACATTCTTGAAAACAGAAGTAGGATATTTGTTGATAGCTACCGGAGACAATGAAACCTTGGTTAAATCCTTGGGGGAAGATTCAAACAAGTATAAATTGATAGGATTAATGATTTCAAACGGGTTAGTAGCATTGAGTGGGGCATTGATGGCACAATATCAAGGTTTTGCAGAAATTACAATGGGGACGGGAATCATAGTGGTAGGAATTGCTTCGATAATCGTGGGGGATACGGTACTGAGAAAGCAAAGATTTTTGAAACTTACAACAAGGGCAATAACGGGAGCCTTAATATATAAATTCATAGGAGCCCTTGCAATTGATTTAGGTCTTGCACCTACAGACCTGAAAGCAATAAATGCAATTATAGTGATTATGTTTTTAAGCTATAATACATTCAACCCTATAAAAATGAAAAAAGCTGATGAATTAAAAGTCGTGGAGGAAGTAAAATGCTAAATGTAAGGAATTTATCGAAAACCTTTAATCCGGGTACAAATTATGAACTAAGGATATTCAATGAATTTAATCTTCATATAAATAAGGGTGAATGTACGGGAATATTAGGAGCAAACGGGTGCGGGAAAACAACCCTCTTCAACATAATAAGCGGTGCTATAAGACAGGAAAAAGGTTTAATAATCCTGAATGGGAAAAACATAGATAATCTGAAGGAAAACGAAAGGGCCCGCTTCATAGGCAGGGTCCACCAAAATCCTTCGGCAGGGGTGTCACCCTCCCTAACCATATTGGAAAACATAAGCCTGTCAGATAAAAAGTGCCAGAAATTTACCTTGAGAAAGTTAATAAACAAGCATAAGACTGAAGCCTATAAGGAAATCCTGAGTACCCTTGACTTAGGCCTTGAAAACAAGTTGAATACAGAGGTGAAATATCTTTCAGGGGGACAGAGGCAGTCCCTGTCATTGCTGATGGCAACCATGAACAAACCAGAGCTGCTCTTGCTGGACGAACACACGGCAGCCTTGGATCCTAAAACCTCAAGATTAGTGATGGAAAAAACTCAGGAACTAATTAAAACTCACAGTATTACAACCATGATGATATCCCACAATGTGAGAGATGCCCTCAAGTATTCGGACAGGATAATCATGCTGGATAAGGGTGAAATAATACTGGATGTAAGAAGCAGCCAGATAACGGAAAAGGAATTATTGAGTATCTATAATTCAAGAAATTACGGCAGTCCTTTATCGGAAGCTGTGTGACATTGTGACATTGGGGACGTACCTCAGTGTCACATGGCACACAGGGGATGTGGCGTTATGTGTGACAAAAAGGACCGTCCCCAGTGTCTCAAGTGATGACAGTACCCCCGTCCCCTTGTCATCTGGAGAACGAAAAGAACCGTCCCCAAAATTCGAAGAAGACCGTTCCCAGTGTTCCAGGGAGGAAATTAATTCCTCCTTTTTTGATTGCTTTGACACCTCATAGCCTGTGAGGTATAATTGTTTTATGGGATAGGCAGGAGGTATTATATGGAAAATATAATAAAAGAAATTAAGAATAACCCCCTCTTTTACAATATGAAGGAAGAAGAAATAATGTCTGTTCTTAAATGCGGTTTTGCCACATTAGAAAATTACACAGACAATCAAATGCTGTTTGAAAAGGACCAAAAAGTGAATAAATTAGGCATTGTAATAGAGGGAGTTTTAAATTTGGTATCCCAAAAATACAACGGCAGCAGGGTTATAGTAACAACACTGGAAAAAAATGATTTATTCGGAGAAGCATTGATTTATGCTTCCCAAGGGGTGTCACCCTATGACCTTGTAAGCTCGGGTAAGTCCAAGGTATTGTTGATACCATACAGGATATTTTCCAATATGTGCTCAAATAACTGCAGCTATCACAACCAGCTGATTAGAAACATGCTAACCATTTTATCCGATAAAATAGTTATGCTCAATAAAAAGATGAGTATTTTAAATGCCGAATCATTAAAGGGCAGGATTGCTGTATATCTTCTGTCTCTTCAACAAAGCTCAAAGAGGATGGTTTTTGATTTGCCCATGAACAGGCAGGAGCTTGCCGAGTTTTTAAACGTTAAAAGACCTTCACTGTCAAGAGAGCTTTCAAATATGCAAAGGGATGGTATCATTGATGTCTACCGGTCCAGCGTTAAAATATTGGACATGGAAAGGTTAAGGGAATTAGCAGATTAATTTTACCTATTATATTGAAGAGTAATATTTTCTGTGTTAAAATACTATATATTCATGGTAACGGAAGGAGCTGTTATGAAACTTAAGTTTATACATACATCTGACTTGCATTTAGGAAAAAAATTCGATATAAATAACTTCAGTTTAAAGGAAAGACAAAAGAGAAGGCAGGAAATATGGGATTCTTTCGAAGAAATAATAAGAACAGCCAAAATCCGGGAAACACAGTATTTATTTATTGCAGGCGACCTGACGGAGGGAGATTACATCAGCTATAGAGAGCTTAACAAAATCTCCCAAAAATTCAGCTCCATTCCTGATACTAAGATCATTATCACCTGCGGTCAAAGCGACCCCTACAACATCAACAACATGTACGAATACATTGAATGGCCTGATAACGTATACATAATAAAAAACACCGAGGCAGTCGAAAAACTCAATTTCCCCCTTGATAACCTGTGTATCTATTCAATAAGCTGGGACAACCATGAGAGAAATGACAAAAGCCAGCCCATATATGACCTGTCGGTTGATGAAAGCAAGATTAACCTTCTTATGCTTCACTCTGATATTGGTTCAAACGAAAGACTGCCCATTAATATAGATATGATTAAGAACAAGTTTGACTACTGCCCCTTGGGGGGAAGACATAACTTTCAGATAATAACCGACAACATAGCCTACTGCGGTACCCCAGAGCCCCTGTCCTTTGAAGAAGAAGGAGACCACGGAATCATAGCGGGTACCTTGGAGAAAAAGAAGGCAGAATACACCCTCCTGCCCATTGCAAAAAGGAAATTTATAACCAGGCAGATTGAGCTGAACCTTTCATACACCTTTAATAAGATATTGGACCTGATAAAGTTTTCGGGAGACACCTTTTCCAATACCAAGGACTATGTCCGCATAGAGCTTACGGGAGAAGTTAATCCGGATATTTCAATGGATGAAATTGAAATGGAGGCTAAGCAGTTTTTTTATTACATTGAATTTGAACACAAGTATGTATTTCAAACCGAAGGCAGGAATTATGAAGGCAATGAATTCAATATAATCGAAACCTATAAACACCAATTTGATAATTCTGATGATAAATTGCAGCAGCAGGCATTTAAATTGGGACTTGAAGTTCTCAGGAAGGAAAAGGTGGTAAAGTAATATGTATATAAAGAGATTGAATTTGAGGGCCTTTGGAAAATTTATAAACAAGAGAATAAGCTTTGACGATAGATTTAATATAGTATTCGGAGAAAATGAATCCGGAAAATCTACCATACATAATTTTATAGAGTGCGTCATGTACGGAATGGACGGGGTGCCGGTCCATAATAAGTATAAACCCTGGAACAGCTCCTTATACAAGGGAAGCATTGAAATAGGACAAGGGGAGAAAAGCTATATCATTTCAAGGAATTTTCTTTTGGACACGGTACAGGTATTCAAAAGGACCGATGAAGCTCTTGAAGAAAATGAAGATAATGAAATTAATGATTTTCTCATTGAGGATATCGAAGTTCCCGGTGACCACTTTTTCAATATTAACAGGATATCCTTCAATAATACCATAAGCATAAGCCAGCTTGGTAACAAGACTGAAAGCGAATTGGCCGGTGAGCTGAAAAGTAAAATAATGAACTTGAGCAGTACAAGGGATGAAGATATTTCAATTGAAAGAATTTTAAGAAGCTTAAACGGAATTAAGGAAGATGCCGGAAGGGAAGACGATGAAAAGTCCTTGCTGGGCCAGTATGTTTTACGCTTGGAGGAATTGGGAAAGGCCAAAGAAAGCTCCCTGATTTCAAGCAGGCAGGTAATGTTTTTGGCAATGGAAAAGAAGAAGCTTCAAAGCAAAATTCACCAGCTGAACTTGAAGATCCAAGAAAAGCAAAAGGAAATATCCGATTATGAGCTTTCTTTGGAAAAACAAAAATTCCTTAAAGCCCAACCCCATGTGGCCGAAATTGAAAAAATCACAGAAGAGCTTAAACTGATTGAGGGTGATGTGGAAGCCTGCTCAAAGGAAGATTACATCGAAGCATCCGAAACGGAAAGCAGCTTGGCTTCATTGAAAAATGAAAGACAGAGGCTGATTGAAGAAAAAGAAGACTGCCTGTCCGAGCTGAAGATAAATGAAGAAGACCTGTCCAATTACATTCCCTCGGATTTTGATCCGGACAAGTTGAATGAAGATTATGCTTTATTCAGGGCAAATGAAGAAAAAATAAGGGGCCTTAATGAAAAAATCAAAGGGGATAAGGAGGACATAGCCTCTGTTGACATAAATGAAATCGGCATGTTCTTACTCGATTGTGCCGAAGTTGAAGAACTCAACCGTAAAATACAAATAAACAAGACTTTAGCAGACAACATGAATTATGCTTCGATGAAGAAGTTCGGCAAGAAGCACGGGTGGTTGAGTTTTCTGTACGGTTTTTTGGGCACGGCTTTTATAGGAGCAGCGGGCCTTTCTTCTTACCTTGCATATTATAATAACAATGCAGACTATTATTACGGGGCGGGAGGTTTTTTAATCGGGATAATCCTGTTTATCTTTTCAAAGAGAAAGAGAAATATCGCCCTTAGCGCAAAAAAAGAAATTGATAGCATGGAATGCCAAGGTGCCGACTATATATTGCTGAACAGTAAGATGAATGAACAGATAGACCAAATCTTAAAAAGGAACAATTTTGAGGATTACCCTGCCATGGCTGATGCTCATCAAAAGAAAAGTGAAGAAAAAAGGATTTATGAAGAAAAGATAGAAGTCTTGAACAAGGATGAGGATATGCTCAAGGGGCTCTTGGAGGAAAACACCGTTATAAGAGATAGGCTGGACAAAAGTTTAAGCAGTTTAAACTTAAACTTGTCACAAGAAAACCTTATTGAAATAAATGATGCTTACCGGCGCAAAGACACCGTCAGGCTCCAAATGGAATACTTGAAAAATAAAATTGACCAGATAGATAAAGATATAAAAAGGCTTGATAAGGAAATAAGCTTTGAAGAAAAGCGCCTGACCATGATACTGGATGCCAACGGGGCGGAGGATGTTGAATCATTTAGAAAAGCTGTCGAACTCTATGAAAGGTACAAGGGCCTTGTAAATCGAAAGGATTATGTTGAAAACATTCTGAGAGATATAATCGGCAGCACCGATTATTACGAGCTCAAAAACAGGGTGATGAATGTTCCTGAAGGAATAAAGGAAATTGACAAGCAGGAGGTTCAGCTGGATATTTTCCGATTAAATGAAGAAAAGGCCTCCATGCTTAAAAATATCGATGATATTCATAAAGAAATTGAAGACATTGAAGAGAACTCAAGGAGCTTGGCGGAAATAGAGGAAGAAATAAGCTTCTATGAAAATAAGATGAGCTTAATTAAGGATAAAATAAAGGCAGCTGAGCTGGCAGCCGAAAAAATAACCAAAATATCAAATTCCATCAAGGGTGACTTCATGCCCCTCCTCAGGACCACCATAAGTGATAATTTTTCATATTTGACCGGGGGAAGGTATAATAGGGTTGATATTGATGAAAATATGAATATAACCGTCATGTCGGAGGAAGAAGGGGACAGGAAGATTGAGCTTGAAAGCTTAAGCGGAGGGACCTTAGACCAGCTCTATCTTTCCTTAAGGATTGCCCTGAGCAGCATTTTAAGCGGGAATAAGAATATTCCCCTGATTTTGGATGACAGCTTTGTCCAGTACGATACCAAGAGGCTGAGAAAATCATTGGAAATGCTGTCAAGAGAAAGCGAAAGAAGACAGGTAATCCTATTCACATGCCAGGAGAGAGAGGCAGACCTTTCAAGGCAGATGAACATTCCCTTCAATTACATCAGATTATGAGGAATAACCATAATGTGTCATTCCTGTGAATAACCCGCAGGGTGTCATTCTGAGGGCCTCAGCCCGAAGAATCTCATGAGATTCTTCGCATCCGCTCAGGATGACAATGAGAGGCTTGTTAATATAAGGAGTATTATGAGAATATTTGCGATAGCCGATTTGCATTTAGACTTTAAGAAGGAAAAGCCCATGGATATATTCGGCGACAATTGGGAAAACCATGAGGAAAATATCCTTACAAACTGGGAAAACACCGTGGACAAGGATGACTTAGTCCTGGTTCCCGGTGACATATCATGGGCCCTTAAGCTGAATGATGCCTTAGAAGATTTGTTGAGAATCGACGGCCTGCCGGGATGGAAAATCATAGGCAAGGGTAACCATGATTATTGGTGGTCTACTGCTTCCAAGCTTGAGGGATTGGGACTTAAGACCATAAAATTTTTGAAAAACAACTTTTTTGAATGTGACGGTGTATCGGTTTGCGGCACCAGGGGCTGGGATACCATGGAAGAGAATTCGGACGAAGTTAACAATGAGAGGATATTCTTAAGGGAATTGAACAGGTTGAAAATATCCCTCGAAGCAGCAAAAAAAGCCCCCGGTAAAAAAATAATCATGCTTCATTATCCTCCCTTCAACAGGGACGGAAGTCCAAACGAGTTTTTTTCTCTGATGAGGGACTATCATGCAGACATATGCATTTACGGCCACCTTCATGGGGAAGAAGGTCACAAAAACATAAAAGAGGGCCTCATAGACAACATCATGGTACATTGTGTTTCAAGTGATTATTTGAATTTTAAATTAAAAAGAATTATGTGAGATTAAAGGAAACCAAAGAGGCACGCCTCTTTTTTTTGTATATATAATATGGACAAACCATCCGGTTTGCCCCTTGACACAAAAACATAATAAGAGTATTATTTATTTGTAAGAGCATAAAGAATATCGACTTTTTATATATTAACCGAAGGGCATATTAACATATGGGAGGTAATCATGTTTAAAGCAAGGAAATACTACTCCGACATCTTGAATGAAATCAAGGAAAGCGGTCTTTGGAAAGAAGAAAGAATAATAACCACCCCTCAAAGAAGCCTGATAAGCACAACCAAGGCACGGGGAGTACTTAACATGTGTGCCAACAATTATTTGGGTTTGGCAGACAATGAGGAAGTAATCGAAGCAGCCAAGAATGCATATGACAAATGGGGTTACGGCCTTTCATCCGTAAGATTCATATGCGGTACACAGGAAATACACAAGGAATTGGAGAAAAAAATCAGCGAATTCCTTAAAACAGAAGACACCATCTTGTATTCATCCTGCTTTGATGCAAACGGAGGCTTGTTTGAAACAATCACCACGGAAAATGATGCCATAATAAGCGACGAGCTTAATCATGCAAGCATCATTGACGGAATAAGGTTATCAAAAGCCAAAAGATACAGGTATAAGAACAATGACATGGAATCCCTGGAAGAACAGCTGAAAGAGGCTGACAAGGATGGAGCCGGCATTAAATTGATAGCTACAGACGGAGTATTCTCAATGGACGGCATCATTGCAAACTTAGAGGGTATATGTGATTTAGCCGATAAATACAATGCCCTTGTCATGGTTGATGACAGCCATGCGGTCGGATTTGTAGGAAAGACGGGAAGGGGAACCCATGAATACAGAAATGTTATGGACAGGGTGGACATTATTACCGGAACCTTAGGAAAAGCCTTAGGGGGAGCCAGCGGCGGCTACACCAGCGGCAGGAAGGAAATAATAGATTTACTGAGACAGCGTTCAAGACCATATTTGTTTTCAAATACCCTGGCACCTGCAATAGCAGGAGCTTCAATAAAAGTTCTTGAAATGCTCATGGAAGACAACAAATATAAAGCCAAGTTAGATGAAAATACCAAATATTTCAGAGAAGGAATCAAAAAAATCGGCCTCAACATCATAGATAGCGAGCACCCCATTGTTCCCATAATGTTAGGGGATGCGGTATTATCACAGAAGATGGCCGAAAGACTATTGGAAAAGGGAGTTTATGTGGTAGGTTTCTACTTCCCGGTAGTTCCAAAGGGAAAAGCAAGAATCAGGACTCAGATATCGGCAGCCCATTCCAGGGAAGATCTGGACTTTGCTCTAAATGCCTTCAAAGAAGTTAAAGAAGAATTAGGAATATAATAAAATCCCGCTCTGGCGGGATTTTAAAATCTAATAAAAGTTTAAGATTCGCAGGTTATAATTAGAAAGTCAACTAATAAATTACTTGAAGAAATAATACTTTTCTTGTATAATAGCATGAATGCAAATATGAAGGAAAATATGTAGAGGGATAAGACAATTTTCTACATTTCTCGGGAAATAATCCGAAAATGTGAGTTAATTATACAAAGGGGACGGAAATGAGCGAAATGAGTTGTAACATATCAAAGGAAGTAAAAAAAACTAGCATAGGCGGTCAGGCCCTCATCGAAGGAATCATGATGAAGGGGCCGTCCAGGACTGCTACGGCAGTAAGGAGGCCTGACGGGGGAATAGAAGTAAAGGAAAGCGAAATAAACCCGGTTTTTAAACATAAATTTTTTAAATTGCCCTTTATCAGGGGGAGCTTTGTCCTCATAGATTCCCTTATCAACGGGGTGAAGGAACTCATGTATTCCGCCGAATTCTACGGGGAAGACTATGAAGAAGACGCACTTGACAAATTATTGAGGAAGGTTTTTAAAGATAAGGCAGATACGGCGATTATTTATTCTTCCGTAGTCATAGCCATGGTCTTTTCGGTTCTAATCTTTATATTGGGGCCTTCATATCTGACAAACTTCTTAAGAAACCTTATTCCAAATTCACTCCTTCTCAATTTAACTGAAGGTATCATTAGGGTTATTTTGTTTATAGGCTATGTATATTTGGTTTCCAAGCTTGAAGATATAAAAAGAGTCTTCATGTATCACGGGGCAGAGCATAAAACCATATACTGCTATGAACATGGCGAGGAGCTGACGGTTGAAAATGTTCGTAAATATTCAACCCTCCACCCCCGCTGCGGAACAAGTTTTTTGATTAATGTCTTGCTTATAAGCATTATAGTATTTTCCTTTTTCGGCTGGCCCAATCCTTTGCTGAGGCTCCTGATAAGGCTTTTGATGCTTCCGGTCATTGCGGGCTTGTCCTATGAATTGAACAGGTATGTGGGCAGGTGCTCAAGGGATAATATTTTTACAAAAATAATTACCTACCCCGGATTTTTGATACAAAAGATTACAACCTCGGAGCCGGACGATTCCATGATGGAAGTAGCCATAGCTGCAATGAATAAAGTTATTCCGCGGGGCGGGGAAGATGACAGATGGTAACAATCGAAAAACTTATCAAGGACGGTTTGAATATAATAAAACAAAGGGAATTTAATTCTCCCAGGCTTGAAGTTGAGCTTATTTTGTGTTATCTTTTACAAAAGGACAGAATTTATCTTCACCTTAACGGAGAGACCCGGGTCAGCCAAGATATAGCAGATAAATTTTACGAACTGGCAGAAAAACGAAATGGAGGCTACCCCCTCCAATATATAACCAATTCTCAGGAATTCATGGGCTTAAACTTTTATGTCCGGGAAGGTGTATTAATACCCAGGCCCGATACCGAAATCTTGGTTGAAAAGGTGTTGGAAATAGCAAAGGAAAGGTTTGATGGGAAGGCTAAAATACTTGATTTGGGAACAGGCAGCGGAGCCATTGGGGTGAGCCTCGCCTATTATTTGAGAGATTCATTTGTAACAGCCTTGGATATAAGCGAAAAGGCGGTTGAAACGGCAGGCATAAACGCAAAAAGGCAGGGGCTGACCAATATTAAGGTTCTAAAAGCAGACATATTTAACTACAGAACCCATGAAAAATTCCATATTATAGTGTCTAATCCTCCCTATATCCAAAGAGATGCAATAAATGGCCTTCAGACAGAGGTTTCCCTCTATGAGCCAAGGCTGGCCCTGGATGGGGGAGAAGACGGTTTGGACTATTACAGGAGGATTGTCGGTTTATTTGCTGACCTCCATGAGAATAAAGGACTATTAGCTGTGGAAATAGGATTTGAGCAGAGAAAATCAGTTGAGGAAATCTTTATGAATTCGAAACTGTTTAAAGATATTAAGACCTATAGGGACCTGGCCGGGAAGGACAGAGTTGTGTGCGGATTCTTGTAGCCTATGTTGAAACTACAGGAATTATGAGCATATAACTATATAAATGAAAGAGGATTGAAATGATAGATAAATTAGAAGCAATAAAAGAAAAATATACGGAATTAAGCGAAAAGTTAGCTGACCCTGAAGTGTTGAGCGATTCACAGAAACTGCAGAAGCTTATGAAGGAACAAGCCCAGCTTGAACCTGTCGTGCTTAAATACAACGAATATGCAGAAGTCGCAGGCCAGTTAGAAGAATCCAAGGAAATGCTGAAGGAAAAGTTAGATGATGAATTCAAGGAATTAGTAAAAGAAGAAATCAAGGATTTATCCGCTAAAAAGGAAGAATTGGAGAATGAAATAAAAATTCTTCTCCTGCCCACCGACCCCAATGATGATAAGGACGTAATAGTTGAAATCAGGGCAGGAGTCGGTGGCGACGAAGCCGGCTTGTTTGCTGGGGACTTACTTCGAATGTATTTGAGGTATGCCGAGAGAAGAGGCTGGAAAACCGAGTTCATATCGGTTAACGACCAGGGGATCGGCGGCTACAAGGAAGTAATCTTCTCCATAAAAGGAAAAGGGGCCTATTCAAAGCTCAAATACGAAAGCGGAGTTCACAGGGTTCAAAGAGTTCCGGAGACCGAATCCAGCGGCAGGATCCACACCTCATCCGCAACCGTGGCAGTACTGCCGGAAGCTGATGATATTGATATCGAAATAAATCCCAATGATGTGAAGGTTGATGTTTTCCGTTCTTCAGGAAACGGAGGACAGTCGGTTAATACCACCGACTCTGCCGTAAGACTGACCCATCTTCCTACAGGGATTGTAATCACATGCCAGGATGAGAAATCACAACTGAAGAACAAGGATAAAGCATTTAAGGTTCTAAGGGCAAGGCTGTACGATAAATACCTCCAGGAGCAAACTGACGAGTTGGCCCAATCAAGAAAAAGCCAGGTAGGGTCAGGGGACAGGAGCGAAAGGATAAGAACTTACAATTTTCCTCAGGGAAGGGTTACCGACCACAGAATAGGCCTCACCCTCTATAAGCTTGATGCATTTCTTGACGGAGACATAACAGAAATGCTTGAAGCCCTGATTACCAACGACCAGGCGGAAAAGCTGAAAAATATATCCGAATGATAAAAAGACCTGTCTCCAAACGGAGGAAGAGATGAGAATCGACAAGTTTTTGAAAAATGCACGAATAATTAAAAGAAGAACCTTGGCCAAGGAAGCATGCGACAAGGGCAGGGTCCTCATAAACGGCAAAACTGCTAAAGCCGGAGCAGAAGTTGAAGTCGGCGATGTAATTGAAATAATATTTGGTGAAAAACCGATGAAAATCAGGGCAGAGAAGCTTTTGGACCACACGGTCAAGGACGAATACAAGGAAATGTACACCCTAATCAGCTGAAATTAAGAAGCTATCTTAAGCAGCTTAAGCTGCTCTCATAGGATAAATATTTTTATAGAGGTGGTTATATGGAATTAAAAGGTAGCAAGACTGAACAAAATTTGATGACTGCATTTGCAGGTGAAGCTCAGGCTTACACCAAGTATCAATACTATCAAAGCCAGGCAAAAAAAGACGGATATGTACAAATCAGCAAGTTCTTTGAAGAAACTGCAAGAAACGAAAAAGAGCATGCTAAGCTATGGTTTAAGCTGCTTCATGACGGAATAGCCGATACGACCGTTAATTTAAAGGATGCGGCTGCCGGCGAAAATTATGAGTGGACGGAAATGTATAAGGAGTTTGCTCAAGTAGCAAGAGAAGAAGGCTTTGATAAGATTGCTTACTTATTTGAAGGGGTTGCGGCAATAGAAAAAAACCACGAAGAAAGATATTTAGCCCTTTTGAATAACATTGAAACGGGAAAGGTCTTTAAAAGAGAAGGTGAAGTTGTATGGCAGTGCGATAACTGCGGCCACATTCACGTTGGGGAAAAGGCTCCGGAGATATGCCCTGTATGTGCCCATCCAAAAGCACACTTCCAATTGTACACAAAACCATATTAATAGTTAAAAAAAATTGCCACCTGAGGGTGGCAATTTTTTTTTACAAATTATTAGGATAAAGCAGGCTTAAATATGAGAAATAGCGGAATATTATACCGATGAATTTTATCAATAAATAATGTTTACTTAT
>JAAYOE010000081.1 GCA_012520455.1 Tissierellia bacterium | reverse complement strand
TATGGTAAAAGCCCATGGATATTCCAGCTTTATACAAATCTAAATCAAAAATCCTTTGTGGTGTTACTGATTTATCTTCTCTTAAGAGAATGCCATGGGCTTATATATACTCTTTAATTCCTTTAGCTATATAAATCAGACGCAAATAATTCAATATTGTTCCATTATATACCTCGAAGTTCCTTTAATTTGTCCGATATCTCCAAATACTCTTTATCCAAAGCCTCCAATTCTTCCTTCTTTAATTGCATGGATAGTCTTCCCAGAATTTGGGAAAGCCTGTTTTCCAACAAAATTATCTCCATACTGATATCTCCATTTTGCTTTTGCTTATTCTGCTTTTCATGAAATTCTGCGTAAGTGCCGTTAAAACATTTTATTTTATAATTTTCAACAGTCATAATTTGAGTGGCTACTTTTGTAATTAAGCTCCGGTCATGAGAAACAAACAAGAGGGTTCTGTCATAATCCTTAAGAGTATCCTCCATAACCTCCAAAGAATTAATGTCCAAATAATTTGTTGGTTCGTCCAAAATTAATAAATTAATATCCTGCAATAATATTTTTGCAAAAGATACTTTAATCTGCTCGCCTCCGCTCAGTACTCCAACCTTCTTGTAGACTTCATCCCCCTTAAAAAGGAGTCTGGCAAGCAAAAGCCTTGCAAAGTTTTCAGGATAAATAGAGCTTTCCATCACATTGTCTATAATGCTTAAATTATTATTCAGTATGCTCATATCCTGACTAAAATACCCTATCCTTGCCCCCTTGGACAGCCTGATTGAATTATCCCTATCCATTATCATTTTTATCAGGGTGGTTTTTCCGCACCCGTTAGGACCTATCAAGGCGACCTTCGAACCATTATATATAGAAAACTCGGCATCCTTAAATATAATTTTATTCCCGAAGGACTTGTTTACTTTCTTCCCTTCGATAATTATTTTGCTGTAAATGTCATCGGAGGGCATTATATCTATGTTAATTTTGGATATCTTTTTTGGCTTTTCTTTCACCTCTAAATGTTCAATCCTTTTTTCAACATTCCTTATTTTACGGTCTAAATTTGCCTTGGCTTTCTGCCCGCCCATTTTATGAAGCCTTGCTTCAGAATTTCCCATTCTGTTGGGAGGTCTCTTTATACTTCCTGCCTTTTGCTTGGTATCAGCAATTACACCTTCTAATCTTTTTTTCTCTTTTATATATTCTTCATATTCAAATTGAGCTCTTTCTTTATCATGAAGTTTTTGCCTGCTGTAATCACTGTAGTTGCCTTCGTATATTTTAATTTTTCCCCCTTCTAATTCAATGATTTTATTGCACAGTTTATCCAAAAAACTTCTGTCATGAGAAATAATTATCAACCCGCCCTTGTATTCTGTGAGCATTTTTTCAGCCAGCTCAATACCTTCAATATCCATATTGCTTGTGGGCTCATCGGCAAATATCAAGATGCTTTCATTTTCTAAAGCCTTAGCTATTTTAAACCTTGTTTTTTCTCCCCCGCTCATATTTTCATTCCATAATCTATGCACGCCGAATTTTGAAGCCATCTCACTGCTGATTTCATAAACCTCCGGTTCATCTAATTGTGATATATATTCTGTTTTGCCCCTAAGCTTGACCCATCCTTCATCAGGGTCTATCCTCTTGCTTAAAATATTTATCAATGTAGTTTTTCCGACCCCGTTTACTCCTACAACACCTATCCTGTCTTCAGAATATATGTTTAATTTATCTATGTCCAAAACTAATCTGTCCCCATAAAATTTTTTAATATTGCCTGATTCAATAACGAGCATAAAAAATCCTCCCCTTTCTGTCTTAGGAGGATAGCATTCTCACTTTTCAATACTGAATATCCAAATAAATGCAATGTAATTTTGCGCAATATTTTGATAAAGTAAAGCTGCAGTTTAAAATACTATCCACCTGTAATGCTAATAAAATGCACAACAAATAAACCATTAAGACTATTTGTTCCTCATTCTATAATTGCTTTTAAGTGGATTATTTCATTCCGCAGATACCTTATCCTTTCTGATGATTACTATAGACATTATAAAAAATTGCATTAATACTGTCAAGACAATCTTGGTTTATAATACCGGCTGTGGTCTCCTGTCCCCGACGGGTTAAATAACCCCATGGAATAATGAGTCAATGGAAAGACCGCTGTAATTTAAAGTCTTTTTGATTCTTTTTATACTTTTTACGTATTTATCGGGAGTACCCGGATTATTGATGTTATAATCCAATATATAGGGCAAAGTATCAAGGTTGTTTATCACGATACCTATTTTGTTTTTCTTGATAAACTCAATATTCCCGATTTCCTGGCCTATGTTTGAATTCAGTACTATCAAGGGCACTTCCTTATTAATTGCTTCAAATACCGTTACGCCTCCGGGCTTTGTTACAATATAAACCGCTTCATCCATCATTTCGTTCAAATTATTCACAAATCCGTAAATTTCAAGGTTGGAATACGCCATGTCGGATAATTTTCTATACAGCTTCTCGTTTCTTCCCGCAATGATTTTGATTTTGTATTCTGTGTATTCATCAAGTTTTTTTAAGAGTTCCTTTGAAACACTATCAATGCCGCTTAGCACAATGAGAATTGTGTTCTTTTGGTCAGTTGAAAAATTAATATTCTTATCCAAGAATTCTTTTTTAACAGGTATACCGGTTACAAGTATAATATCCTCATTTACTTCCTTGGCAATTAACCTGTTTTTTATCTCCTCGGTGGGAACCAAATACTTATTGGTTCCTTCATAAATCCACTCCCAGCTGTCTACAACATCGGTTATAACCGTAATCAAAATAACATCATCTTCATATTCTTCCTTTACCTTGGCAACGATGCATGAACACAAGGGAAAGGTACTGATTATAACCTTTGGGTTTTCAATTTTTATATATTCATAGAACCTTTTGTAATACAAGCTGCTGAGCATGTTATCTATAATGTTGTTCTTATTTTTTGCCTTTACGTCATACAGCTTGTTATAAATGGAAGGATAGCTTTCCGTAAGTTCAGAGTATATCTTTGAACTTATTTTTTTAACTTTTGGATTTACAATTTCCAATATATCCCCAATACTCACCTTCACATGTTTATATTCAGCTTCAATTTGTTCTTTTAAGGCATTGGCAACACTTTTATGCCCCATTCCAAAAGATGCGGTCAATATCAAAATGTCAGCCATATAAATGCTCCTTTCTACATATGTAATTGAATCCTAAAAACATAAACACATAATGATATAGTTAGTATTAGATTTATATATTAATTATAGTATAGAATTTTCTTAATTTTTCATTAAAAAAAGGTAGATTTTTGTATCTACCTTTTTATGAAATACTCTTCATAATACATGAATTTTTGCGGTTTGCCGGGCTCAAAGTACACCTCGAAAACCTTTTTTTCTTTATCTTTCAAAATTACTGATTTTGCGCCGATTGATTCATTGATGTCAGAAGCACAAATTCTGTCTCCTTTCAATATATATATCCTTGTTTCCGGAATTGTGCCAAAGGTTGAAATTATTTCTTTCTTATCATCCCCATCCAGGTCAATTCCAACAGTATTTCCGTCCACCTGTATAACCGATTCTTCCGGTTTCTCCCCGGGAAACCAATAATATGACTGGCCATAATTTGCTCCCAATATCCCGTAAATCTTTACAGCCTTTTTTCCGAATACCTGTGTTTCCTCTATTCCCATCATACCCTCCGGGGTATTCTCCATTGACACCTGGCCAAGGTAATAAGATTGGCCTTTATAATTAATCCCGCCTTCATACTCACTGTTTTCATAACCCGTATATATAAATGCGCTATGCTCTTCATCTATTATCTTTTCTTCTATCATTCTATCAATATTATCTGAATCCAATTTTTCTATTTTTAAGTAGCTTATTTCGTTAAATTCCAGAAGGTATTTAGCATCTTCTTTATTACACCCAATGAGTAAAAAATATAAAATTAAAAATATAGATAATAACTTAAGCTTCATTTCCCTCTACTCCTGTGATAACCGGTTTCAGTTCTTATCATATGTTTTTATTATGAAGGCATACTCACATTCGTTTTCGCCCCAGGAAGCAATC
>JAAYOE010000080.1 GCA_012520455.1 Tissierellia bacterium | reverse complement strand
GACTTGACCATGAAGGCCTACAAAACCTCTCTGAATGCATTAGCTGATGCAAAAGAGGATGACTTAAATGCTGTTGTTAAATATGAAGAAGAAATTGACAAAATGTATAAGGCTCTCAGGAAAAATCATATTGACAGGCTTAATAAACACATATGCAGTCCAAATGCGGGAATTGTGTTTTTGGATATGATTAGCAACTTGGAGAGGGTTGGAGACCATTCCCTGAACATTGCCGAATATATTATGGAAGTAGTTTAATTAATAACAAGATGACAGGCTTACAATCCGGCTGAATTTATCTTTGAATATTATAGATTCAAGATGAAGAAGTTCAAAAATATTAAATATTTTTATAAAAAACAGTTGATTTATTAATATTTATTATATATACTAATGTTAAGTTAATACTTGGATGACATTCGCGGGAGAGACTGTTATGTTATTAACAGCGCCGAAGGAAATAAGTTATATTATGCCAAATTATAACGACTATCGCAGGCAAAAGGACCGTGGATTGACAAAACTCTGGAAAGCGCAAGCACCGACGGGGCAATTCCGAAAGGGAGAAACTCTCAGGTTAATTAACAGGGCAGGAGGCAGAATGTTTTTGATTTTGCTTTCTGCCTTAATTATTCTTACCGGGTGAAAAAAATGATTATTACTAACAATGATTGGGTATTAAAGAAATATAATGGCAAATTTACTGTTGTATACATAGACGGTACATTTAAGGATGTTTTACTTGCAGTCAGAGATAAGCTTCACTTGGGCCACGAGCTTTTGACCCATCCCTTGGGAAGCAGCGTCAAACCAGGCGAAACACCCATTAAGTCCATAATGATAAGCGATGAGAAAAATAAGATAAATTTTAGTTCAGTTTATATGATTGAAAATGCAATAATTACATATGATAAGTTCAATAAAGAAAAACTTAAATTTTTAGATGACAAGAGAATCGAAGATTTTAAATTAATCGATTTAACAGTGCTGGAAAGCGCGTTAAATATATAACTGTCGAAAAAATTATTGGAGGTGAAAAATTTTGAAATTAGAATTAGGCTATATTTTCATTAAGGATATCCAGTTTTCTGATGTATCCAAGGTAGAAGACGGGACCTTGTATGTAAACAAGGAAGAAGTAAAAGCATTAATTCTAGAAGATCAAAATTTCCAAAAAGCTGACGTTGAATTGGCAAAGCCGGGTGAAAGCGTACGTATAATGCCTGTTAAGGATGTCATCGAGCCGAGGGTTAAAGTAGAAGGACCTGGCGGCATATTCCCCGGAATGATTAACAAGGTAGAAACTGTTGGCTCAGGAAAAACAAATGTGCTTAAAGGTGCAGCGGTTGTAACAACTGGCAAGATAGTTGGATTCCAGGAAGGCATAATTGATATGTCAGGCCCGGGAGCTGATTACACACCATTTTCAAAGCTTTACAATTTAGTTTTAGTGTGCGAACCTGTTGAGGGCTTAAAGCAGCACGATCATGAAAAAGCTTTGAGATTTGCAGGATATAAGGTAGCTTTATATTTAGGTGAGCTTGCAAGGAATTTAACCCCTGATGAAGTTGAAGTATTTGAAACACCGACCTTAACAGAAGGGTTAAAGATGTATCCCGACCTTCCCAGAGTAGCATATGTTGAGATGCTTCAAAGCCAAGGTCTCATGCATGATACCTATGTATACGGTGTAGATGCAAAGCAAATATTGCCGACCATGATATATCCTACGGAAGTGATGGATGGTGCCATAGTAAGCGGTAACTGTGTATCTGCATGTGATAAGAATACGACCTATCATCACTTGAATAATCCGGTTATCCATGAATTATATGCAGAGCATGGCAAGACATTAAACTTTATCGGAGTAATCATCACTAACGAAAATGTTTATCTTGCAGACAAGGAAAGGTCATCAAACTGGAGTTCAAAATTAGCTGAATTCTTTGGTGTTGACGGCGTTATTGTTTCAGAGGAAGGATTCGGAAACCCGGACACAGACTTGATAATGAACTGTAAGAAAATTGAATCCAAGGGTATAAAAACTGTTCTTATAACTGACGAATATGCTGGCAGGGACGGTACTTCACAATCGCTGGCAGATGCCGACCCCTTGGCTGATGCTGTTGTTTCGGGAGGAAATGCAAATGAAGTAATAGAGCTTCCTCCTATGGATAAAATAATCGGTCATGTAGAAGTTGCAGATGTAATAGCCGGAGGATTTGACGGCAGCTTACATAAAGACGGCAGCATAACTGCAGAGCTTCAGGTTATTACAGGAGCTACAAACGAAATGGGCTTCAATAAACTTAGTGCCAGATAGGAAGGGAGGAGAAAACAATGCTGAAAGTTGTTCATTATATTAATCAATTCTTTGCCAATGTAGGCGGAGAAGAAATGGCTCACATCCCTGCTGAAGTAAGAGAAGGCATAGTAGGACCCGGACTTGCATTACAACAAGCATTTAAGGATGAAGCGGAAATTGTTGCAACCATCGTATGCGGAGACTCATATTTCAATGAAAATATGGATGAAGCCAAGAAAACCATAATTGAAATGGTTAAGAAATACGAGCCGGATTTATTTATTGCCGGACCGGCATTTAATGCAGGAAGATACGGGGTTGCCTGCGGTACTATCGCAAAGGCGGTTAAGGACGAACTCAACATTCCGGTTTTAACGGGAATGTATGTTGAAAACCCCGGAGCAGACATGTTTAAGAACGACATCTATATAGTAGCTACGAAAAATTCTGCCGCTGGTATGAGAGATGCTGTCAAAAAAATGGCTCCCCTGGCACTTAAACTTGCAAAGGGAGAAAGAATCGGAGCATCTGTTGAAGAAGGTTACATGCCCAACGGCAAAAGAGTTAATTTCTTTGAAAAAGAAAGAGGGGCAAGAAGAGCCGTTAATATGCTTTTGGCAAAATTAGCCGACAAAGAATTCCAAACAGAATTTCCCATGCCTGATTTTGACAGGGTAGCCCCAAATCCGGCAGTCAAAGATATAACAAAAGCCAAAATAGCCTTGGTTACTTCAGGTGGAATTGTTCCAAAAGGAAATCCCGACCACATTGAATCATCAAGTGCTTCCAAGTACGGTAAATATGATATAGACGGAGTGATGGATTTAACCGAAGAAACATATCAAACAGCTCATGGCGGATATGACCCGGTTTATGCAAATATAGACCCGGACAGGGTGCTGCCTGTAGATATTTTGAGAGAGTTTGAAAAAGAAGGGAAAATCGGAAGCCTTCACAGATATTTCTATACCACTGTTGGAAACGGTACTGCCGTTAAAAATGCAAAAGCCTTTGCTGAAGAATTTTCAAAAGAATTGGTTGCTGACGGAGTGGATGCAGTTATACTCACATCTACGTGAGGTACCTGTACACGTTGCGGCGCAACGATGGTAAAAGAAATCGAAAGAGCAGGAATACCGGTAGTACATATGTGCACCATAGTTCCTATTTCATTGACTGTTGGAGCTAACAGGATAGTTCCGACAATAGCAATACCTCACCCCTTAGGGAATCCTTCCTTGACTTTAGAAGAAGAAAAGGAGATAAGGAGAGAGTTGCTGACAAGGGCATTGAAAGCATTGGAAACAGAAGTTTCAGAACAAACAGTATTCGAAAAGTAAGCATAT
>JAAYOE010000079.1 GCA_012520455.1 Tissierellia bacterium | reverse complement strand
CGGAAAAAAATAAAATTTTGCCCGAAGAAGCCTTTTTCCACAGGATGTTAAATGATAAAAAAATCATTAGCAAAAAAGACCTGAAGGAGAATGTTCTTGATATAAGGAAAGTATACTTGTACATTGCTGCTTCAGTTTTCTTTTACATGTCCTCGGTCTGGATGCCTGAAAACAGGCTGGTCATTTATATTTCATATTTCTTCATCATAATGACAATTATTAATATAATATATTTTGCGGCAAATAAATACATAAACAACAAATAGGTCAATAAAATAAAAAAGATTACCTGCTTGAATTTAGGGTATATGATAAATATATTTATTATTAAGGAGATTAGAAAATGAAAAGTGACAATTTTATGATTCAAAAACAATTGGCTCACAGAACTATTCGTGAATTTAAGGATGAAAGAATACCGGAAGACTTGTTTGCTCAATTAATGGAAGTTGCAAGACGCACACCCACATCCAACGGGATGCAGTCAAGCTCCATAATCCGGGTGACTGACCCGGAAAAAAGAAAGGAAATTGCCGACGTTTGCAAGCAGGGATATGTTGCCAGGGCTCCGGAACTCTTGATTTTGGTTGCAGACCTCTACAGGAATTACAGAATAGCAGGAGGAAAAGGCTGCCATGAACCCAGCGCCAGGGATATGGACAGGTTCTTCCAGGGTTTTACCGATGCCTGCTTAACAGCCCAAAATATAGCTAATGCAGCTGAGGCGGCTGACTTGGGAGTGATGTTTCTGGGAAGCATTTTAAATGATGCGGAAAAAATAATTGAGATTTTAGACCTGCCTGAACTGACTATGCCGGTTGTAGGCCTTGGAATCGGTTATCCCAATCAAGATCCCCAGCTCAAACCAAGAATGAGCATGGACCTTCGCTTATTTGAAAACACCTATAAAAAATTCGATGATTACCTTGAGGAAACCAAAGATTATGATATGGAAATGCAGACCTACTATGATTTAAGGGAAGCAAACAAAAGGGTTGACAGCTTCAGCAATCAGGTTGTAACAAAGCTGATAAATACCATTCCAAAAAGGTCAGAAATGTTGAAAATAATGAAAAAGCAAGGCTTTGACCTCAACCTTGACTAAGGTCCCCAAATATTAATTTTATTGTTGTATTTTTAACTAAGATATATTATAATTCTCTTATAGTAAATTATACGGAGGATGTTATGAATTTTAAAGCTACAGTAGGTTTATCAAACAGGCACGTTCATTTAAGCAAAGACCATATAGACATACTTTTCGGAGAAGGTCATGAGCTTACCCCCATCAAGGATTTAAGCCAGCCGGGACAGTTTGCCTGCGATGAAAAAGTTGATTTGGTTGGACCTAAAAGAACAATCAAAGGAGTAAGAATTTTAGGACCTGCAAGAAAAGAAACGCAGGTTGAAATATCATTATCAGATGGTTTTACCTTAGGACTTGAAGATGTTCCAGTAAGAGATTCGGGAAAAATCGATGGAACCCCGGGGTTGAAACTTGTTGGCCCCAAAGGCGAAGTAGTCCTTGACAAGGGTGTTATAGCTGCGGCAAGACATCTTCATATGCATACATCTGATGCGGAAAAATACGGTCTTAAGGACAAGGACCTTGTGCAGGTAAAAGTAGGCGGTCCGAGAGGCCTTGTTTTTGATAATGTATTAGTCAGGGTAAATGATGAATATGCCTTAGATATGCATGTAGACATAGAAGAAGGAAATGCAGCAGGCCTTAAGAACGGTGATGAAATAGAAGTAATAATACTATAGCTCACATGAAAAAATTATGCAGATCAAGACATTAATTCAGCGGGTATGCTGTTCTATATAATGTATTGATGACCAGGGAAAGCAGAGGAAGAATATTCTTCTGCTTTGTTCTTGTTTTAAATACATTTTGGATGGTATAATAAAAACATTAAGCATTATGGAGGTCTTATGGATTTTTTGCCTGTTAACAAAGAAGATATGGAAAAAAGAGGGTGGGATGAGTGCGATTTTGTATTTGTCACAGGGGATGCGTACATTGATCATTCATCATTTGCTGCCGCTGTATTGTCCAGGGTTTTGGAAAGATTCGGTTACAGGGTCGGAATCTTAGCCCAGCCTGACTGGAGAGACCTGTCTTCCTTTAAGGTCTTAGGGAAACCCCGTTTAGCCTTTCTTGTCAATTCCGGTAATATTGACTCAATGGTCAATCACTATACAAGCTTTAAGAGAAAAAGGAGAACCGATGCTTATTCTCCCGGCGGTAAGGCCGGCCTGAGACCTGACAGGGCTGTTACAGTATATTCCAACCGCATCAGGGAAGCCTACAAGGATGTACCCGTGATAATAGGAGGAATTGAAGCGAGCCTGAGAAGATTGAGCCATTACGACTATTGGACCGACAGTGTCAGAAGGTCTGTTTTGTTGGATTCGGGTGCCGATTTATTGGTCTACGGCATGGGGGAGAAGGCTGTGGTTGAGATTGCGGAAGCCCTGGAAGCAGGCATACCCATAGAAGAGATCACATTTATCAGAGGAACCGTCTACAGAACAAAGGACAAGGATCGGCCTTATGAACCCATATTCTTGCCATCCTTCAAGGAGGTAGCAGCATCAAAGAAAAAGTTCGCAGAAAGCTTTAAAATACAGTATGAAAACACCGATTCCAAAAGTGCCGGTACCTTGGTGGAGCAGTATGATACAGTCTATGTGGTTCAGAATCCCCCCATGGAACCCTTGTCAGACCGGGAGTTGGATGATATTTATGACTTGGATTACATGATGGATTACCATCCCATGTATAAGGATTCGGGGGTACCTGCCCTTAATGAAGTTAAATTCAGCATTACCAGCACCAGAGGCTGTTTTGGAGGCTGCAGCTTTTGCTCCCTTAATTTTCACCAGGGAAGGATAATACAAAAAAGAAGTCATGAGTCCATATTGAAGGAAGTTGAGAAGATGAAGGCAAACAAGGACTTCAAGGGCTACATTCACGACGTGGGAGGACCAACTGCCAATTTCAGAGTCAAGGCATGCAAAAAGCAGGAAAAGCACGGTGCCTGCGTAAGCAAGGAGTGTCTGGGCCCTGTAAGGTGCGAAAACCTCCGGGTTGACCACAGGGATTATGTGGAATTATTAAGAAAAATAAGAAAAGTTGAGGGTATAAAAAAAGTTTTTATACGTTCAGGCATAAGATATGACTATGTATTATATGATAATAATGATGAGTTCATGGAAGAATTGTGCAAGTACCACGTGAGCGGCCAATTGAGAACTGCTCCCGAGCATGTTTCTCAATCGGTTTTAAAGCTCATGGGCAAGCCTAACATAAAAACTTACAACAAGTTTGTGGAAAAATTCCATGAAATAAACAAAAAGCTTAAAAAGAACCAATATATAGTACCCTATTTCATATCCTCCCATCCCGGATCCCGCTTGAAGGATGCTGTAGAATTGGCTGAATATATAAGGGATATGGGCCATATACCGGACCAGGTACAGGACTTTTATCCGACCCCGGGAACCCTGTCAACCTGCATGTATTATACGGGGATTAATCCTTTGACCAAGGAAGAAGTGTATGTTCCAAGGGATGAAGAAGAGAAAAAAATGCAAAGGGCACTTTTGCAGTACAAGAAAAAAGAAAACTATGAGTTGGTTTTGAAGGCTTTAAAAAAGGAAAAGAGGTATGATTTAATCGGCTATGGTCCCAAAGCTTTAGTAAGGCCAAAGAGGTAACAGCAGTAGGTGCCGGTAATGCAATTTTAATAATTTAATTTCTTGCAAAATCTTTCATAGTAAGATAGAATTATTATGTAATTATTAAAGAGGTAGCAAATGAACAGAAAACAAAGACGACGCAAAAAAAGAATCAAGCTGATGTCATGGTCCTTCCTGCTCTTGACTGGCGTCTTGGCAGTATCTTTTGTTGTAAACGGCTTTGGCAAAGAGGGTAAAAAAGAAATACCCGGGGAAGTACCGGAAGAACCGGTTGCAGAAGAAACATCCAGCCAGCCTGCCGAGAATGAAGAAAAAGAGCCGGATGTATCCGTTAGGATCATGGCTACGGGAGACATAATGTTTCATCCCTCGCAATTAGACGGAGCATATGACCCTGTAACCGATACCTATAATTTTGACAACAGCTTTAAAGCAATAAAAGATATCATCCGGGAAGCAGATTTAGCTATAGCAAATTTCGAAGGAACGACAGCAGGAAACGAAGTTTACGCTTATCAGGGATATCCCTTGTTCAATGCCCCCGATGAAGCTTTGGATGCAATTAAAAATGCAGGTTTTGATATATTATCCACGGCTAACAATCACAGCCTTGACACAAGAAAAGCAGGGATTATAAGAACGATAGACCAAATCAAAATTCGGGGAATGGACCCTATAGGAACTTTCAAACAAAAGCCTGAAACAAGGGTTTTGATTAAAGAAGTCAAGGGTATGAGGCTTGCTTTCTTAGCTTATACGGAAATGGTAAACGGTCTTGAATCCGTCCTCAGTCCCCAGGATTTGGATGCCATGGTCAATATTTTCAACGAAGCAAAAATGATGGAAGACATTGAATATGCCAAAGAAAATAATGCCGATGTAATAATAGCGGTCTTGCATTGGGGAGACGAATATTCGAGAATTCAGGCGGAAAGGCAGGAAGTATTGGCCAATAAGCTTTTCAAGGCGGGTGTCGATATAATATTCGGAAGCCACCCCCATGTTATACAACCGACTCAGACACTGGAATATGACGGCGAAACGAAATTTGTGGCCTACTCTATGGGTAATTTTATATCCAACCAAAGGGTTGAAACCTTGGTACCATACGGCTTGACCGAGCACGTATCAAAGTATACCGAAGATGGAATTATCATAGATATTGTAATAGAAAAAAAGGGCGATACAAAAGAAGTATCGATTAAAAACATAAATTACATACCCTTGTGGGTGTATAAGGGTTATAAGGAAAACGGCGCTGCCGAGCATGTTGTCTATCCCATAATGGATTATATTGAAAGCGCTGAATTGGATGAAGATTCAAAAGCAAGAATGAACAGGTCATATGCGGATACCATGGCCCAGATGAACAGTGAATGATGCGGGGGATGTTTATGTATGATATTTTGAATCGTATCAGGTTGATAATCTCAAATGTAGGTTTAAATACCTTTGTGGATGTAGGTATTGTTTACTATGTCCTTTATCGCGGATATCTTCTCATAAGGGACATGAGGGCAAAACAGCTGGTTAAGGGCATTGTCCTTTTGGTTGCTTTAATTCCCATATCCAGTATTTTTGATTTATATATGGTGGAATTTATTTTAAGCAATACCTTTCAGGTCGGCTTGATTGCCCTGGTTATTGTTTTCCAGCCTGAAATCAGAAAAGCCTTAGAGTATTTGGGAAGGACCTCCTTCTCCTTGTCAAATCTTGAAAAGACAAACGAAACTTCAAGAGAGATCATAAAAGAAATCACATCTGCCATAACCTCCCTTTCAAGACAAAAAATAGGGGCTTTAATAATATTTGAAAAGCAAATCGGCCTCAATGACATAGTTGAAAGCGGAACAATTCTGAATGCAAATATCTCAAGCGGCCTGCTGATAAATATTTTTATTCCAAATACCCCCCTTCATGACGGGGCAGTCATAATAAAGGATTATACCATTAAGGCGGCAGGATGTTTTTTGCCTCTTACGGAAAATAACCTCCTCAGCAAAGATATAGGGACAAGGCACAGGGCTGCAATAGGAATGACTGAAAGGTCCGATTCAATAGCCTTGATAGTTTCGGAAGAAACAGGCTATATTTCTTATGCCGTGGAAGGAAGGCTTTACAGGAATATACAAAGTGAAGAACTCCAAAACTTATTGTCGGACATTTATATAGAAAATGAAAAGTTGAGTATTATAGATAAGTGGAGAAATAGATATGAAGATAAAAAACGATAAATTAGTCATTCAGATAACCTGCCTTGTTGTTTCCATCGTCCTGTGGATGACCGTCATGCTTGTGACCAACCAAACTCTTGAACAATCATATCCCAATGTAGCCGTGACCATAAGGAACCTGCCTGCCTTGGAAAATTCGAATTTAGTAATGATGAATCCGGACAAGGAAAATATTACTGTTACCGTAAAGGCAACCGGATTAACCGAACAGTTAAACAGTATCTCAAGCAGGGACTTTACCGCCTACATAGATGTTTTAGGCTTTAAGGAAGGAATAACAAACGCAAAAGTTGAGGTTGTGGGGCCCGGCGGCGTAGACATAGTGAGCGTGTATCCCCAGCAAATAGCCTGCAACATAGAAGGAGTAATATCTAAGGTAATGGATGTGACGGTTCAATTTGACGGAATCCACGCCAATAACTATTACAGGGGACAAACAGTGTTCAGCCCTTCATCCGTAAAGATAACAGGTCCGAGAAGTGTTGTAAATTCTGCAAGTAAAGCCGTTGCTACAATCAACATAAACGGTGCAGTCGATGATGTGGTTAAAACTGTTCCCGTAAGAATATATGACGATACGGATAATGAAATATTCTTATCTGCTCCTATAGGAAACGTTAAAGTTACGGTTCCCATATATCCTACTAAATATGTAGCCTTGAAGCCTTCGGTAACAGGTCTTCCGGAAGAAGGATATGAATTGGTGGATGTGACGGTTAAACCGGAAAGGGTCAGAATAGCGGCAGAACAGGATGTTTTGGATACAATCAGGGAGCTCAGCTTGGAAGAACTGGATATTACCGGTGCCTACAACAATATTCTGTCAGTCAGAAACATTCTGAATGCAGAAGGCTTGATTTTATTGGACATGACTTCTAAGCCGGTTGTAAATGCCATAGTAGAGAAAATCATAGAAAGAGAATTTAAGTTTACCTATGATGATATTCAGTTTATCAACAAGAGTGAGAATACCGAAGTAATACTTGAAGAAGGGGAAGAAATAACCGTGAAGGTTGTGGGGACTTCAACCTTAGTTAACGAACTGGAAAAAAGCGATTTAATTTTAACCTTGGATTTATCGGAAACGGTTCCGGGCATAAACAAGGTTGACCTCCAGTGCGTTTCGGAATTTACCTTTAAGGAAATAGAATTGAGCAGGGAAAGTCTGACCTTGGAAATTGTAGAAGCAGCCGGAAGACCTCAGAGAGAGGAATGAGAAATGGTAAAGATAAGTCTTAACAACATAGATTATCAAGGTTTATTGGAAGCTGTTTTTCTTGCTGCCCAGGACGCCATAAGCGTAGTGGATGAAAAAGGGGAGCATATATTGGTAAACCCTGCCTACACAAGGATAACCGGCATAGAGCATGACGATATAATAGGCAAAAATGCCCATTATGACATAGAAGAAGGGGAAGAAAGCGTCCACATGAAGGTGCTTTTAACCAAAAAACCGGTTGAAAATACTAAGCTGAAATTGAAGCCCAGCGGCAAGACGGTTGTAGCCCAGGCAGCCCCCATAATCGTTAACGGCGAAATGAAGGGAAGCGTTGCTGTCCTTCATGATATTTCCACAATAAAGGATCTTACGGATAAATTGGAGGAAGCCGAGAAAAAGTTGAGGCAGCTTACTTATAAATATAAGCCTGAAGATATAATTGGCAGTTCAAAAGCTATAAATGAGGTGAGAAAGCTAATAGAAAAGGCAGCCAAGGTACCTGCAACGGTCCTCTTAAGGGGTGAGAGCGGGACGGGAAAGGAATTGTTTGCTAATTCAATCCATGCACAAAGCTCCAGGTCACATAAAAACTTTGTTAGGGTGAATTGTGCCGCCTTGTCTGATTCACTGCTTGAAAGCGAGCTATTCGGATACGACGAAGGCTCATTTACCGGAGCCTTGAAGGGGGGTAAGAAGGGCCTTTTTGAAGAGGCTAACAAGGGCACCATCTTTTTGGATGAAATATCCGAGATAAGTTTAAATACCCAGGCAAAGCTTTTAAGGGTTCTTCAGGAAAAAGAAATAATGCGGGTTGGCAGCAATAAGAATATTCCCGTAGACGTGAGAGTTATAGCCGCCACAAATGCAGATTTATCTAAAGCCATCAAGGAAGGTAAATTCCGGGAAGACTTATTTTACAGACTGAGCATACTTCCCATATATATACCTCCTCTTCGGGATAGGAAGGAAGATATTCCTTTGCTGGTGAAAAGCTTTATAGCTAAGTTCAATGATGAATACGGAAGGAATATTGTCGATATATCCGAGGAAGCCTTAAGAATTTTACAGTCCCACGACTGGCCGGGGAATGTGAGGGAACTGGAAAATACTATAGGCCGGGCCATAATTTACATGAATATAAACGAAAAGGTCATTGATACAATCCACCTGCCTCACTTCAATAAAAAGAAATCACCTGTCGATGACAGGGTAATTGCATATGAAGAAGCGGATAGCCTGGAAAGTGTTTTGAGTAAAACCGAAGCTGAATACATTAAAAAGCTTTATTATAAACTTGATAAAAATAAGACTCGTACCGCTAAGGAGTTAGGCATATCCATAAGGTCCTTGTATTATAAAATGGAGAAGTACGGTATTTCATGACTATGCAAAATGTTGCAAGGTTTTCGATGCCTTGAAAAAAATTGCATGCAAAATAATTCAAGATTGTCGAAATGGCAGATAATGCATTTATCAATCGTTGAAATTTCAACGATTGATTTTTTATTTTATTGGCATGATTGTTGCAATAAGTAACTTGGGGTGATAAGAAAATATGAGTAGATTCGACAATTTATTGGAGTTAGCGAAAAACACCAAGTCAAAAAAAATAGCAGTGGCAGCTGCCCAGGATGAGGATGTGTTAAAGGCAGTGAAGGCTGCTGCAGAGGAAAAAATATGTATTCCAATTTTGATTGGTGACAAAGAAAAAATAATAGAATTGTCACAAGGAATTAACTTCGATCTCGAGGGCATTCAGATTATCGAAACCAAGGATGAGATAGAAGCTGCAAGAAAGGCCGTATCCATGGTAAGCAGCGGCCAAGCGGACATTGTAATGAAGGGATTAATAGATACCTCCCTTATTCTGAAGGCTGTATTGGATAAGGAAATCGGACTCAGGACAGGGAATATCCTCAACCATGCGGCAGTTTTTGAAACGGACAAGTATCATAAACTTTTCATATTGACCGATGCAGCAATGAATATTGCGCCCAATGCTTTAGAAAAAAAACAAATAATCGAAAATACCCTTCCCTTATGCCGGTCTTTAAATATTGAAAACCCAAAAGTTGCGGTAATTTGTGCTAAAGAAAAGGTTACGGATAAAATGCAGGCTACCCTGGATGCCCAAATACTGGTTGACATGTATGAGGCGGGTCAAATAAAGGGCTGCATAATTGAAGGCCCCTTTGGTTTAGATAACGCCATTTCAAAGGAAGCGGCGGCTACCAAGGGAGTAAAGGGTGAAGTGGCAGGGGATGCAGATGTTTTATTGATGCCAAATATCGAAGCAGGCAATGTAATGTACAAAACATTGACCTACCTGGCAGATTCAAAAAATGCCGGGATAATTTTAGGGGCAAGGGCTCCCATCGTTCTTACTTCAAGAGCTGATTCGGACGAAGCTAAACTATATTCAATTCTTTTAGGAGTAATTTGTTCATAAAGGAGACTAAGATGAAGCAGTTAATTATAAACCCGGGTTCAACCTCAACTAAAATAGCTGTTTACACCGATGAAACAATGATTTTTGAAAAAACCATCAGGCATACGACTGAAGAATTACAGCCTTTCAACAGGGTTGCAGACCAGTTTGAATTCAGAAAAGAAATGATAATGGCCGCCTTAAAAGAGAATAAGATATCACTGAATGAACTGGATGCCGTAGTTGGGAGGGGAGGCTTATTAAAACCCATAGAAGGAGGGACTTATTCGGTAAATGATAAGCTGATAGAAGATTTAAGAACCAATCTTAAAGTAGAACACGCCTCCAATTTGGGAGCCATATTGGCACGTTCCATAGCTGATGAAGTAAATATCCCTTCCTTTATAGTAGACCCGGTGGTAGTTGATGAAATGGAAGATGTTGCAAGGATAAGCGGTCATCCGGAATTTGAGAGAATCAGCATCTGGCATGCACTGAATCAAAGGGCGGTTGCGAGAAGGGCTGCCCAGGAGGAATTTGGCAAAAAATATGAAGAAATGAACTTTGTTGTTGCCCATTTAGGCGGGGGAATATCAGTAGGTGCCCATAAAAAGGGAAGGGTAGTGGATGTAAACAATGCCCTTAACGGAGAAGGGCCTTTTTCTCCGGAAAGATCAGGGTCCCTGCCATTGGGGCAAATGGTTAAGATGTGTTTTAGCGGTAAATTTACAGAGGCTCAAATAAATAAAATGCTTGTCGGCAAAGGCGGAATAAGTGCTTACTTGGGAACAAACAACGCTAAAGAAGTGAGCGACAGGGCTAAGGCGGGAGATGAAAAAGCCGGACTCATATATTCTGCCATGGCATACCAGGTTGCAAAGGCAATAGGTGAATATGCGGTAGTCCTCGACGGAGATGTAGATGCAATTTTAGTAACAGGCGGAATAGCCTACGACAAAGATTTTGTAAAGATGATTGAAGACAAGGTAAAATTTATAGCTAAGGTCATAGTTTATCCGGGAGAGGACGAGCTTTTGGCTTTAGCTCAAGGGGGATTAAGAGTTTTAAAAGGCCTTGAGGAGGCTAAAACCTATAGATAATGACATAAATAAATATTCTGAAAGGAGGGATATTTAGTGCACGACAAAAGATTGGTTATTGTTATCGGCCACTACGGCAGCGGAAAAACTGAATTTGCAGTGAACTATGCCGTAAAAATGAAGGAAATTTATGAGAATGTCAGCATTGCTGATTTAGATATAGTAAATCCTTATTTCCGTTCAAGAGAAAAGAGAGACTTTTTTGAAAAAATAGGCATCAAATTATTTGATTCAAGCATACGAAATACGGCTGTTGACTTGCCTGCCCTTCCGGCTGAGCTGATGGGGGTCATAGAAAATCAAGAGGTTAAATCAATACTTGATGTTGGAGGAGATCCGGTAGGGGCAAGGGTTCTGGCAAGATACGCAGACCAGATTAAAAAAGTTGATTATGATATGCTTTACGTAATCAACGGGAACAGACCTTCAACAAGCACCGTTGAAGGTGTATTGAAATACTTGAGGATGATTGAAGCTACATCAAGGCTCAAAATAACCGGCTTGGTCAACAATACCCACATGCTTAAAGATACTAAGGTAGAGGATGTGGAATTCGGCCATGAGCTTACCAAAAAGGTATCCTGGGAAACGGACATTCCCATAAGATATGAAGCTGTTATAAAAGAAACAGCTGAAAAAATAAAGAATCAAGAAATATTAGAAAAATTATTCCTCATAAATCTATATATGAGGGAAGAATGGATGAGTTAAAGGAGGATTAGTAATGGCAAAAGGTAAGGTTACATTTAACGACGATGCATGCAAGGGCTGCGAGCTTTGCGTTGCGGTTTGTCCGGTAAAGATTATTGAATTGAATAAGGAAAAAATAAATAGCAAGGGCTATAGTCCCGCACATGTAACAGACCAAGAGAAATGTATTGCTTGTGCCAATTGTGCAATTATGTGCCCTGACTCGGTAATAACAGTAGAAAGATTATAATGGAGGTAGATTATGTCAAAGGTATTAATGAAAGGTAATGAAGCTGTGGGAGCTGCTGCAATTAAAGCAGGCTGCAAATTTTTCTTCGGTTATCCCATAACACCATCAAGTGAAATCCCTGAATATATTTCTAAAGCATTACCGGAAGCCGGTGGAGTATTTTTGCAGGCAGAAAGCGAAATTGCTGCCATAAACATGGTTTATGGCGCAGGAGGAGCAGGAGCCAGATGTATGACTGCATCTTCAAGCCCCGGTATATCTTTAAAACAAGAAGGTATTACTTACATTGCCGGAGCTGAGATTCCGTGTGTTATAGTCAATATGATGAGAGGCGGCCCCGGACTAGGCAGTATCCAGCCTTCACAGGCAGATTATTATCAATCTACAAGAGGCGGCGGAAACGGTGATTACAGAACCTTGTGTTATGCACCTTCAAGCATACAGGAATTAGTTGATTACGTTATGTTAGCTTTTGATAAAGCTGATTATTACAGGAATCCCGTTTTAATAGCTGCAGACGGAATGATTGGTCAAATAATGGAAGCTGTTGAATTTAAAGATCCGGAACCGATAGATCTGCCTCCTAAAGATTGGGCAACAACAGGAACAGGCGGAAAGAGAAAACCAAATGTTGTAAACTCACTTTACTTGCAAGCAGAAGAGCTTCAGGAACACAACAAAAACCTGGAAGCAAAATATAAAAAAATGGAAGAAAATGAAGTTGTATATGAAGCATTCGGCTTAGAAGATGCAGAGGTTGTTTGCGTTGCTTACGGCACTACATCAAGAATAGTAAAAACAGCAATAAAACAGGCACAAGCAAAAGGTATTAAGGTTGGCATGATCAGACCCATAAGCTTATGGCCCTATCCCTATGATGCATTCAAGAAAATCGGCGATAAGGCCAAGGGAATATTAGCGGTTGAAATGAGCCAGGGTCAAATGGTTGATGACGTGAAGATAGGCATTGCAGGAAGACTGCCTGTATATTTTAACGGTACTCAAGGCGGCATGGTTCCAACGCCGGGCAGTATCTTAGCAGATATTGAGAAAATTGCAGGAGGTGCAAAATAATGACAATAGTATATGAAAAATCAAAGGGCTTAACTGATGTACCATTTCATTATTGCCCGGGTTGTACTCATGGTGTTATCCATAAATTAGTTGCTGAATCTTTGGTTGAGTTAGGAGTTTTAGACGATGCAATAGGAGTTGCTCCCGTTGGATGCTCCGTATTGGCTTATAAGTATTTCAACTGCGATATGCAGGAAGCTGCTCACGGCAGGGCACCTGCGGTTGCAACAGGTATCAAAAGGGTTCATCCCGACAAGGTTGTATTTTCTTACCAAGGTGACGGAGACTTAGCTTCCATAGGTACGGCAGAAGTAGTTCATGCCGCCCACAGGGGGGAAAAGATTACGACTATATTTGTAAATAACGCAATCTACGGCATGACCGGCGGACAGATGGCCCCTACCACCTTAGTTGGACAAAAAACAACAACATCACCCTTCGGAAGAGATGAAGCCCACTGCGGAAAGCCCATAAGAATTTCAGAAATGCTGGCAACCATTGATGGAGCTAAATTCATTGAAAGAGTTACGGTAGATACTCCTGCAAATATCAGAAAAGCAAAAAAAGCCATTAAGAGGGCTTTTGAATGTCAAATAAAAGGAGAAGGTTTTGCCTTGGTGGAAGTATTGTCAACATGCCCGACCAACTGGGGATTGACTCCTTTGAAGGCATTGGAATGGTTGAGAGATAATATGATACCATATTATCCGCTTGGAAACTTCAGAGATTTTGGGGAGGGAAAATAATATGGAACAAAAAGTAATCATGGCCGGATTTGGCGGTCAAGGTATCATGGCTATCGGGAAATTATTGGCATATGCAGGTATGCTTGAAGGTAAAAATGTGACATGGATGCCTTCTTACGGGCCGGAAATGAGAGGGGGTACGGCAAATTGTGCAGTTGTCGTATCAGAGGAAGAAATTGGGTCCCCCCTTATATCAAAGGATGGGACTGCAGCCATAGTAATGAATTTACCTTCCATGAACAAATTTGAAAAAGAGCTTCTTCCAGGAGGAAAACTCATAATAAACAAATCATTGATTGATGCTGAGCCTGAAAGAAAGGATTTAGATGTTTATTATATCCCGGCTAACGAGCTGGCCTTGGAATTAGGGACCAGCAAGGTTGCAAATATGGTAATGTTAGGGGCATATTTGGAAATTACAAAGGCAGTTGAATCAGAATCAGTATTGAAGGCTTTTGTAAAAGTGTTCGGAGAGGATAAGGCCGACCTGATACCCTTAAATAAAGAAGCCTTAATGAAGGGAGCCCAGGCGGCAAAATAAATAGTGGTGGATATATTAATTTAATAGTGTTATGATATTGGTATGGGGATAAACAAAGTCCCCATACTAAGAATTATATAAATTAATCAAAGGGAGGGTGTAGGAATGGAAAAAAAGGATATAAAGTGGACTGAATTAGGATTCAATTATATCAAGACCGACAAAAGGTATATTTCATACTGGAAAGACGGTAAATGGGATGATGGCCAGCTAACGGACGATAATAAGGTACATATAAGCGAAGGTTCAACATGCCTGCATTACGGCCAGGAATGCTTTGAAGGATTAAAGGCCTATGGCACAAAGGACGGCGGAATTCAACTTTTCAGACCCGACGAAAATGCAAAACGTATGCAGAAAAGCTGTGAGGGAGTTATGATGCCTCCGGTTCCGGTTGAAAAATTTATTGATGCCTGCATGCAGGTTGTTAAGGCAAATGCCGCTTGGGTACCTCCTTACGGAACAGGTGCCACCTTATATATTAGACCCTATGTTATAGGGGTAGGTGACAATATTGGTGTGAAGCCTGCAAGCGAGTATATATTCGGCGTATTCTGCATGCCGGTTGGTCCCTACTTCAAGGGGGGCATGAATCCCGTAAACTTTATTACGACCTATGAAGACAGGGCTGCACCAAACGGAACAGGTAAGATTAAGGTGGGCGGAAACTATGCGGCAAGCCTGCATTCGCATATGGACGCAGTAAAGCAGGGATTCGCCGACTGTATATATTTAGACCCCTTAACTCATACAAAAATTGACGAGGTAGGAGCCGCTAACTTCTTCGGCATAACAAAGGACAATAAGTTTGTAACACCCCACTCGTCCTCAATACTTCCAAGCATAACAAGGATTTCTTTAATGCAGGTTGCAAGAGATTACCTGAATATGGAAGCTATCGAAACAGACATATATATTGATGAACTGGATAAGTTGAAAGAAGCCGGAGCTTGCGGAACAGCCGCTGTTATTACACCCATAGGCGGAATTATGCACAAGGGTAAACTCCATGTATTCCACAGCGAAACTGAAGTAGGCCCTGTTACCAAAAAGCTCTACGACACCTTGTACGGCATCCAAATGGGTGATATAGAAGCACCGGAAGGATGGATTTACAAAGTAATCTAATACTTTTCTCCTTAGGCATCAGGGTATTTTATACCTGGTGCCTTGTTTTTTTGTTCTTCATTATTCTATAAGAATATGATAAGATGGTATGGAGATAAATGACAAGGGGATGACAAGGGGACGGGGGTATTGTCATCTTCAATGAATGAAAAGGTAGCAAGGAAATTATGAAGGAAATTATCAAAGAAGCTGCTAATAAATTAGGAATTGAAACAATAGGCATGAGCAACACCACTGATTATTCTCATCTTGAAGAATTTTTGCTAAAGAGAAAAAACAACAATTTAGACTGTGAATTCGAAGAGGGGGATGTCAAAAAAAGAATAAATGCCAAAAATCTCTTTCCTGAATTAAGGACCATAATTACCGTCGGCCTTCCTTACGGAGAAGGTTACAAAATTCCTTCTTCCGGCCACAAAGGTTTATTAAGTGTTTCAAGTCATGGAGAAGACTATCATAAGAGAGTAAAGTCTTTGTTGATCAAGTTAGCCCAAGAAATCATGCACCATATTGATTTTAAATTTTCACCCTGTGTTGACACCTCTTATCTGATAGACAAAGAAATATGCAAGCTTGCCGGCCTTGGAAATTACGGGAAGAACAGCCTCATTATCAATCAAAATAAGGGGTCCTTTATCTATTTGGGCTATCTTTTGACAGATATTGGAGCCGAACCAGATGCTGTTATCGAAGAGGATATATGCGGTACATGCAATATTTGTGTGAAAGCCTGCCCGAACAAGGCGATTTTTGAATCGGGAGGCATTAATCCCAAAAGGTGCGTGTCTTACTTAACCCAGACAAAAAATTATATCCCCTTGGAATACAGGGAAAATGTGGGGAGGCAAATATACGGCTGTGATATATGCCAAATTGTCTGCCCCTTAAATAAAGAGATTTTAAATAAAGAAACAAATGAAGATTATTCCGATTTACTTGTTGACTTGAAAGAACTCATAAAAATGTCGAACAAGGATTTTATTAGTAAATACGGCCCCGCTGCAGGCAGCTGGAGGGGCAGAAATATCTGGAAGAGGAATGCCCTCATTTCCATCGGAAACCTAAAATTAAATTCAATGTTTGAAAATGTCAAAGCTGAGCTCCAAAATCCATCGGATATGATAAAAATATATGCCGCCTGGTCCCTGGTAAAATTAAACAAGTCATCAGGCCGGGATATCTTATATAATAATTTGAAATATGAAAATGATGATGTAAAAAATGAATATTTGAAACTTTTGGAGGCAGAAATATGATAGTCTGTTCTTGTGAAATTGAAATCTTAATATATGAAGCTAATTCTCTCAAGGAAAAGAGACATGTGGTTAAAAGCCTTATAGAAAGAATTAAGTCAAAATTCAATGCATCCGTAGCCGAAGTGGGCTACAATGAATTATGGAACAGGTCCATGCTGGGTATTGCAGTAGTTTCAAACAATAAAAAAATGTGTGATGCATCAATAACAAGGATAATTTCCTTTATTGACAGTGATGAAAGAGTTGAAATAATAAATTGTTACAGGGAGATAATATGATGACAAAGGCGGAAAAAGTTTACGATTTATTAAAAGCAGCTTATCCTGATGCAAGGTGCGGACTTGATTACGACAGCCCTTTTCAGTTGTTAATTTCAACAATGCTCAGTGCCCAGGCCACCGATAAAAGCGTAAACAAGGTTACCGAAGACCTGTACAAGCAATATCCCGATTTGGACAGTTTTTTGAAACTATCTCAGGAAGAAATCGAGGAAAAAATCAGACAAATCGGCCTATATAAAAATAAGGCAAAGAATATTTACAAGATGCTGAGGGTCCTAAGAGACAAATTTAAGGGACAGGTTCCTAAAAGTTTGGAAGACCTCATGTCCCTGCCCGGGGTGGGAAGAAAAACCGCCTCCGTGGTCTTGGTTGAAGCTTTTAATATACCTGCTTTTCCCGTAGATACCCATGTTTTCAGGGTAACAAGGCGAATAGGACTGGCCGGGGGGAATACTGCCGATAAGGTATCAGATGAAATGATGAAAAGACTGCCAAAATATAAATGGCACCTCATGCACCACCTCTTGATAACCCACGGAAGAAGCATATGCACGGCACAGTCTCCCAAATGCGGATCATGCACCATAAACAAGATCTGCAGCTATTATAAAAAAACAATGAAAAAAGAGTAAAATCTTACTTGTATTTGTTTCAAACATCCTTTATTATGGTAAATATATGTCAGCTGACAGATTTAACGGGAGATCGAGATAATGTCTTTGAACATAGTACTTTTTGAGCCGGAAATACCGCAAAATACCGGTAATATAGCAAGAACCTGCGCCGCAACAGGCTCAAAACTTCATTTGATAAAACCCTTGGGGTTTTCTGTAAATGACAAGTATTTGAAGCGCGCCGGCCTTGATTATTGGAACTTGGTAAATATTACTTATTATGAAGACTTTGAAGAGTTTAAGAAAACGACTGGTCATAATAAAGTTTTTATTTCAACAACAAAAGGGAGCAAATTCTATAGTGATGTTTCATATGAAGATGAGTGTTATATAATCTTTGGAAAAGAAACCGCTGGTCTTCCTGATTTTATCCACGAAGAGTATAAAGAAAACAGAATTAAAATTCCCATGGTCCGGAATGTACAGGCCAGGTCGTTGAATTTGGCCAATTCAGTCAATATAGTTATTTATGAAGCTTTAAGACAATTGGGATTTCCACAAATGATATAGGAGGATTCATGGATTTTGCCATTGGTTTAGTTGGAGGATTAGGACTATTCCTTTTTGGAATGTTTTATATGGGGGATGGTCTCCAAAAAGCTGCCGGAAGTAAAATGAAGGACATATTGGCAGCCTTAACAAAGAATAAATTTATGGGTGTCCTCGTAGGGGCCCTTGTAACGGGAGTTATTCAAAGCAGCTCTGCCACAACGGTAATGGTCGTAGGTTTTGTAAATGCCGGTTTGATGAATTTAAACCAGGCTGTAGGGATAATAATGGGGGCTAATATAGGTACTACGGTAACAGCCTTTTTAGTATCCCTCAACATTACTAAAGTTGCAACATTTATGGTTGGTGTGGGAGCAGGTATATTTCTTTTAGCCAAAAAAAGAAGAGTTAAGAATGTGGCCGAAGTAATAATAGGTTTCGGTATCCTCTTCGTAGGTATGGATTTAATGAAAACAGCCATGGAGCCTTTACAGTCAAACCCGGAATTTACCGGTTTGATGACAAAGTTTGATAATCCGTTTTTGGGAATTATAGTGGGTTTTGTAATGACTGCCATCCTGCAAAGCAGCAGCGCCACCACAGGCTTGCTTATTGCGGTAGCATCAACAGGGATAATGTCATTTGACCAAGCCTTCCCCATTATATTTGGTCAGAATATAGGTACCTGTGTCACTGCATTAATGGCCAGCATAGGCGCAAATAATACAGCAAAAAGAGCAGCAGTGATACATTTATTGTTTAATATAACCGGGACTTTTATATTTATTATATTCCTGCGCAATCCTGTTTCTTGGATCATATACGAGTTAGTACCCGTAAATGTACCTCGTCAGATCGCTGCAGGACATATTTTCTTTAATCTTTTAAATGTAGTAGTCTTGTTTCCGTTTTCTAACCTGCTTGTTAAGGCTTCAGAGCTTATAGTAAGGAAGGACGGGCGAGAAACAGAAAGTGTTACAAAATATATTGATGACAGAATTTTAGCCACCCATTCCATCGCTTTGATTCAATCAGCAAAAGAAGT
>JAAYOE010000078.1 GCA_012520455.1 Tissierellia bacterium | reverse complement strand
TTGTTTAATAAAGATTCAATCCCGCTGGTTTTATTCAAAAAATTTTGGATTAATGATTGGTTTTGCCGGACTGGCAGCAAATGTTGGGGCAGTATTGGCACAAACCCCGCTAGTTTATGCTGCCAACCTGTTTGGTTGGAGAAAAACATTTGTCTTCATGGGATTCGCCATGGTAATTTTCTCGGTTTTAACTGCCCTATTTGTAAAAAACGATCCAAAGGATATGGGACTGCCAAGTATGGATGAGCTGGAAAAGAGACCAGTAAACACCTCGAAAATAAGCACTATGCAAGCATTGAAATCAGTCTTGTCCAATTCAAGAACATGGATTATATCTTTTGCATATATAGGTTTATATACAGGATATGTTGTGCTTTTAGGAACATTTGGAGTTTCATTCCTTATGCATACATACAATATTTCTAAAACCCAAGCTGCCAACTATATTATAGCAGCTGTTGCAGGTTCAGCAGTAGGCGGGATTGTCCTTGGCTATATTTCCGACCTCTTAAAAAACAGGAAGACCATATTGATTATTTCAAGTGGCCTGACTCTAATATCATGGATAATTCTAATTTATACTAAAATGCCTATAGGTTTCATTTATTTGTTTTTATTTATATTCGGATTTGTTATGACAGCTTTTACCATGTGCTGGACATTAGGAAATGAAGTGAATGACAGAAGATTCTCGGGTATTGCTACAGGGGTGGTAAACTGTATCGGATTTTTTGGGGCGGCTGTTATTCCGGTAATAATGGGTCGTATCCTTGACATAAACAAAAATATGCCTGATGCAGGATACAATAAAGCATTTCTCGTTTTAATAGTATTAGTTGCGGCAAGCTTTATTGCAACATTTTTTACAACTGAAACCGGCGCTGAAAATATATATGGGAAAAAATAAAGGAGATTTAAGGCTCTATATTAAATATCTTTGATTATTAAATACAGAGTATTTCATAGAGGGGCCATTTATAGTATTTTTGATGGTCTTGTTTCCATTTGAAGAAAATTTGTTAAAACATTTTTATACATAATAGTGTAAATTATTTTTTTTTTGCCGAAATGTATTATGGTATATAAAAAAAGATGTGAAACACTAAAAACGTCTAATCTATCTGATAAATGTCATAGGAGGAGATATTAATGAAAAGTATTAAGACAAAACTAATTCTGTATTTTTCCATACTAATAATAGTAATAGCTTCAACTCTTGGAATTATCATTGTCAAAACCGTTAGCAATACTGTTGTTTCTGATGCAGAAGATACATTAGGCTTGTTAGTTGAAGAGGGCAGAAAATTAGTGGAAAGCCGTGTTGAAAATCAAATAAGGATGGCGGAATTGGCAGCGGCCCAGGAAGGTCTTTTTGAAATGGATTGGACAATCCAACAACCGATATTAATTAAAGAAGTTGAGAAGTCAGATTTTCTTTCTATGGCAATCGTTTACCCTGAAGATGGCACAACATATGATTATAGTGGAATCGTTATAAATTTAGGAGATAGAGAATATGTTCAGAAAGCATTTAAAGGTGAACCTGCCATATCGGAAATCAGTGTTGCAAGAGGAACCGGAGAACTCTCTATGATGTATGCTGTCCCAATGAAAAAGGATGGTGAAATTATAGGGGTATTAGTAGCAAGAG
>JAAYOE010000077.1 GCA_012520455.1 Tissierellia bacterium | reverse complement strand
TGGATTTTCGGAATAATAATCGGTCTGGTCACGGTCCTTATCAGAGCCCTGTCCCTATTTAACGGGGGGATGATGTTTGCAATATTAATGGGCAATACATTTGCACCCATAATTGATTATTTTGTAAAAGAAGCAGAAAACAAAAAGAAAAACAAGGTGGTGACAGCATGAAGAATTCATTTATTTATCCCATAATATTCATGGCCTTAGTTACCGCAGTATTCATAACGGTCTTGGCTGGTTTAAATTACGTCACTGCCGATACGATTGCCTTTAATCAGCAAAACCAGCTCAGGCAAAAAATTCTTTATATTTTCGATATGGTGCCGGATGGCGGGACGGACAAGGATATTGAAAGAGTATTTAACGAGAATGTCATTGAAAAACAGTGGGGAGACCTAAAAGGCTATGCCTTGGTAGAAGGAGGGCAGGAAATAGGGTACGCTGTTCCGATTAACGGGGCAGGGCTATGGGGGTCTATTACAGGATATGTAGGATTAAACAAGGATTATACTGAAATCATCGGAATTGAGTTTGTGACCCAGTCAGAAACTCCGGGTCTGGGAGGGAGGATATCCGAAAACTCATATAAAGACCAGTACAGGGGGATTGATATATCAGGCAAGACGGATAATTTCATCATTTCATCTCCCCAGCCGGACAGCAATGTGGATGCCATCGCAGGTGCAACCCAGACATCCGCCGCTGTAGTAAAGATTGTAAATGAAAACATTAAGCTGTTTTTCCGGGAGGTGGAGTAAATGACCAAGAAGGAAGTAAAAAAGATTTTTATCAAAGGAATATTCACCGATAATCCCGTATTGGTGCAGGTAATCGGTATTTGCTCCGCCTTGGCCGTAACAAATTTAATGATGAATTCCCTCATCATGGGAATTGCCTTGTCCCTGGTAACTGCTTTTTCATCCTTGACCGTATCCCTTTTAAAGGACCACACACCCAAGCATATTCGAATGATGGTGCAGGTTCTGATAATTTCCGCATATGTAATTATGGTGGATATATATTTGAAGGCTTACATGCCTGAAATGAGCAAAGCCTTAGGCCCCTATGTAGGACTAATTATTACCAACTGTATTATAATGGGGAGGGCTGAAGGATTTGCCCAGTCTAATCCGCCTATGCCGTCATTTTTTGACGGTCTTGCATCAGGTTTGGGTTATACGGCGGTTTTATTGACAATATCTTTCATAAGGGAAATTTTAGGTTTTGGAAGTATTTTTGGAATCAGTCTTATTCCACAATCAATTACAAGGTGGACCTTGATGGTTATGCCCCCTTCGGCATTTTTCATACTTGCTTGCATAATGTGGGTTTTTAACAATAACCGTCTGAAAAAACAAAGGGAAGGAGTTGAGAAAAAATGATTCAAGTCCATCCTTTCATAATATTTATAGCTTCTATTTTTACCAGCAACATGATTTTCTCAAATTTCTTGGGAATGTGCTCATTTATTGCGGTCTCAAGAGAAATACCGACGGCTTTGGGCTTAGGAATTGCCGTTACAATGGTTCTTTCGGCTACAACCGTCCTGAATTATTTTGTATATTGGTATATTCTCCTGCCCTTGGGGCTGGAATACTTAATGTACATCTTGTTTATTTTGGTTATTGCAGCCTTTGTTCAGCTCCTGGAAATGGTAATGGACAGGTACCTGCCTACCCTGTATTACGCCTTGGGGATATTTTTGCCTCTCATTACCGTTAATTGTGCCATACTTGGAGTGTCCTTGTTTATGGTTACAAGGCAGTATAATTTTATACAAACTTTTGCTTTCGCGGTGGGCTCAGGCCTGGGCTGGGCTCTTGCCATTACTGCGATGGCCGGAATAAGGGCAAAGCTCAATGAAAACTCCATACCGGAGGGATTGAGGGGAGTTCCCATAACTTTAATAATAACGGGAATCATGGCCTTAGCCTTCATTGGTTTCAGCGGTATGGTTCAAATTCAATAGGAGGCCTTATGGATACGATTATTATGACAATTGTAGTGTTTTCGGGAATTTCCGCAGTTCTTGCAGCCATACTGACCATTTCGGACAGGACTGTCAACAATTACGGAGATGTTACACTTACAATAAATGAAGATAAAAACTATACGGTCAAGGGCGGGACCAGCCTCCTGGATACATTAAGAAATGAAAAAATTTTCATACCCTCAGCCTGTGGAGGTAAAGGAACCTGCGGCTACTGCAAGGTTGTGGTCCTGGAAGGAGGAGGCCCTGTCCTTGCAACGGAAAAGCCTCTTCTTACCAAGGAGGAACTGGATAATTATACCAGGCTGTCCTGCCAATGCAAGGTAAAGCAAAATATAAGGATAGAAATTCCGGAAGACTTATTTAATGTTAAAGAATATGCCGTTGTTGTGGAAAAGATGGAAAAACTCACATCTACCATAAAAAAGCTTACTTTCAATTTGGGAGAGGAAGAAATAAATTTCAAGCCGGGCCAGTATGTCCAGCTAAAGGCTCCCGCCTATGAAGGGAATGACGAAGAAGTTTACAGGGCATATTCAATTGCTTCATCCGTAAATGATAAACATACCCTTGAATTATTGATAGGCTATACGGGGGGAATAGCCACAACCTACGTTCATTATCATTTGAAGGAAGGGGATACGGCTTATATAAACGGGCCTTACGGAGACTTTTATTATCACGAGGGTGAAGGCCCGATAGTATTGGCAGGTGCCGGAACGGGCATGGCTCCATTAATATCAATCCTCCAGTATATGGCTGATAACAATATTATGAGGGATACATTGTTTTTCTTCGGAGCCAGAACAATGGAAGATTTATTCTTACTTGATAAAATTAAGGCTTTTGAAGAAAAGCTTAATTTAAAATTTATACCTGCCTTGTCAAGGGAGGAATCCCCCGAGTGGAAGGGAGAAAGGGGCCGGGTGCCTCAGGCCATAGAAAAACATATCGAAGACGGAAGTAATTATTCCGCATACCTGTGCGGCAGTCCTGCCATGATTGATTCAATAGTAGAAGCCTTGGTGAAAAAGAATGTGCCCCCGGATAAAATATACTATGATAAGTTTTAGGATGCGGGAAGCGGCCCGGTTCTGAGGGCTTCAGCCCGAAGCATCTCATGAGATCCTTCGTCTACGCTCAGGATGACAATCCTGCTATTTTATTGCTCTTGCTAACTTCTTTATTAAGTCATCCCCAAATCTGTAGTGCCTTGCCAGGTACTCCATGGTTTTGTCTTCCAGGCCTGCAGCTGATTGGACAAGGTCTATGGCTTCATCGACGCTTAAATCATCGTCCTTTTTAAGAAGGTCTTCAATAAAAAGCATGGGGTCGGCAGTGTTCATGAAAACACCGGTATCACAGTGAGCCCTGTCCCAAAAGTTTTCGTAAGTGCCAAGCCTTATTTCAAAATGCAGGTGGGGACCCGTAGAATCACCGGTACTTCCCGCGTAACCGATTATTTGCCCTGCCCTTACGAGATTTCCCTCTGTAACATTCATGCGCGAAAGGTGGGCATACAAGGTGCCGAATCTGCCGTGGTCTATGGCTATATAATAACCATAGCTATTATCGTATCTTGCAGCTCTCACCGCCCCATCCGATACTGCATATACGGGACTGTTAAGTTGAGCTCTGAAATCTGTTCCGTTGTGCCACCAATAATACCTCTTGTTTATGGTTATGCTTCTCTTACCGTAAGGGCTGGTCACTGAAATGCTGTCTAAGGGCAGGTGTCTTAATCGGATCATTCTGCATCATTCCTTATAAAATCGATAAAATCTCCTGATTTCCCATCACTAAAATGTTTAAGGTATTTTTCGACTGCCATATCTAACTGCATTTTTGCATAATCTTCAATGGCGTCAAAAGAGGATTGGACAATTATTTCAATGCATTTTTTTGTAATTATCACCTTCAGGGGAGGAGGGATCAGTTCATATAAATTATCCACCACCCAAGAAAACTTCTGTCCTCCTGCTTTTGTACTATCCTTGTATAATTCTTCAGCCTCGGCAATATATTTAATTGACCGCCTTCTCAGCTGGTCATGTACCCTGAAGTATGCCGACAAGGTCCCAAAAAAAACGGTTAAGATTGGAATTGCAATATCAATTATATTTTTAAGCATATTATCACATCCTGGGACATTATATTCAAGAGGACAAGTTTTGTTCATACATAGAAAATTAGTCATGCACTTGTAAACAAGATGTATAAAAATAATTGGTTTTATAAAATTACAAGGGGTAAGGGTTTGTAAATATTCACAAAAATAAAAAATTAACATTCCTGATTCAGGACAAAAGATTTAACTAATTAAATTAGATTAAAACCAATTAAATAAAATTAACAATATCCATAAAACAGAAGATATGTTCTATTTGTTTTCAACTTATCCACAGCTGTGGATTAAATTGTTAACAACTATTTAATTTGAGGACTTTAAGGGAAATATTTGTCAAGAGTTTTTTTAAATAAAATCGAAAATATTTTATGTTGAAATTCCAACGTTAAATAATATGGGTAATTAAAACAATTTATCCACGATTGTGGATAACTTCAATCATCCACTAATTTATTAACAAGGTATAATTATGAGCACAAAAAATAGTCGAAATTTATACAATATTCGACAAACATGCAAACGTATTTCTTCTCTGATAATAGGGAAGGATATCGCTTGCAAAAAAGGTATAAAAATATAAAAAGCAAAAAGACGCAGGCGGCGTCTTTTCACTAAAATTTATAATTAAGAGGGAGGTATTACAATTCCGGTTCAATCAAACCGTAATTAGCATCTTTTCTCCTATAAACCACATTTACTTCATCCGTATCAGCATTCAAGAAAACAAAGAAATTATGTTTCAACAAATCCATTTGTAGTATTGCTTCTTCTATACTCATGGGCTTGATTGCAAAACGCTTGGTTTTTACAACCTTGTATTCTTCTTCATCTTCACCTTCCAAGGGCTCTATGTTTTCAAATTTTATTGACTCGTTTGCATGTCTTTTGTTCTGCAGCTTTGTTTTGTATTTTCTTATTTGTTGCTCCAAGGATTCCACTGCTTCGTCTAATGCATTATACATGTCGTCGGAGGTTTCTTCAACTCGTACGATTCTGCCGTTGAAGGGAATGGTTACTTCTACCTTATGTATTTTCTTTTCAATGCTCAAAACTACTTTTGCCTCAACGTCCTGTTGAAAAAATTTATCCAGCCGCCTTAACTTTTTCATTGATGCCTCTCTTAATGCATCGGTAAGTTGCAAATTCTTGCTATAGATGGATATTTTCATTTAGTCAGCCCCTTTCAAGTATTTATTAATATATATTTAAATATTACCCATTTATGTGGAAATTAAACAGATTAATTATAAAACATAAAAAAAGACATCTGCAGAAATATAAAAAAGCCAGAGAAGTTTTCTATGGCTTTTGGGTTCTTCATTTTGTCATCCTGAGCGAATGCCAAGGATCTTATGAGATTCTTCGGGCTGAAGCTCGGGTATTTATTGCAATGTCACGATGGGTTATAATATTTATTCTGACTGTTATGCGGGCTGCTTTCTCAGCATCATTTTCTTAAAATTGGAAGAGTATTCAAATACTGCAATATACTTGTCCACAAAGCTTACAATCCATGCTTCTTTTGATCTTGGAAAACCAAAAGGAAACATGTGGCCTTTTATAATATTTTCTTCTTTTTCGTTAAGTTCAAAATATTTAACCGCATTTTCAAATGCAATCAGGGGATGTATAATAGCATGTTTTATGGAGTCTGTTATTAACCTTAAGCTGAAACATTTTTTAAATTTATACAGAAAAAAGTCGTGGAGCAAGGCTCCTCTTATCGTTGATTCCCAGTCCAAATTTCTCCTGTGAGCTATTTTGTATGCATAATATGCAACCTTCATGGAATGGTCAAAAACACTTTCATCATGGTGTTTAATATATCTCATTTGCTGATATTCTTCATGTTCAATAATCGGAAGTGCTACTTCCATAAATTTAGTGTCTAAATATAACATTTGTCCGTCCTTTATAAGTTTATGGGGGTGCCCATAGCAAAATACTTTTTCATCTTATAACGAAAGAAATAAAAAAGCAAGAAATATTTTTTAATAAAAGAGTTATAATTTGTCAGTATATAATTTACTGATAATGCTTCCAAGGGTCAAAGCAAGAAATTATTAGGCAATCAAAAAAGCCGATAAATTTTTATCGGCTTTGATTTTTGTCTGTCTGAAACATTACCTGTATTGGGTTCCTATATATGAGGCCGGGTTTACTACCGAGCCGTATTTTCTTACTTCAAAGTGCAGATGAGGTCCCGATGATACTCCCGTAGAGCCTACCGCTGCTATTATTTTGCCCTGGTAGACCTTTTCTCCCACGGATACGTAAATGTCGCTGCAATGGGCATATCTTGTGGTAAAACCGCCTCCATGGTCTATGTCCACCATGTAACCGTAGCTTCCTGACCAGCCTGCAAACAGTACCGTACCTCCATCTGCTGCCTTAATGGCAGACCCTGCTGCCTTTGCCATATCCTGACCCAAGTGGAAGCCTCCTGCCCTGGACCCGAACCGGGAAGTTATCATTGAGCCGGGTAGAGGATTTATAAAGTATCCAGTCCCTTGCGAGGGCGGTGGTTCTTGTGTTCCTGTTGTTACAATTTGTGTTACCGGTTCCGTAATCACTTTTTCCGACAATACTTCTTTTGCAACTACAAGGCCGTTTTGTTCGGTCACAATTGCTTCAATTTCCGAAATACCGTATTTACCCCGTTTTGTAACTATTTCTTCATCGTTGTACATATATGAAACGTATGTGTATTCCGTTTCATAAGGCATCTTTTCTTCTTGTACTACTTTTCGCTTCACTTGTACATTTATAAAGGGTTTTGGTACTATTAAATTTAATTCATCACCGATTTGGAGAATATCGTCTTCGGTTGCCGAGTTTGCTAACAGCAACTCTTCCAAATCCATGTCGAAGTGCTCTGCTATGGTCCAGAAGGAGTCGCCTTTTTCTACTGTGTATTTCTTTTCTTCGTTGGTTCCTTTAATTATGTAATCGATTAGTTTATCTTTATCTTGAATTTCGGCATTTGTTGCTTTTACCTGTTTTATTTCTATGTCTTCGACGGTGGTGACTTCCAGCAGTGTCTCTTTGTCATAATCCTTGGTGAAATAATTCTTAACTTCTTCAATTATGCTTTTTGCCTCATATTCCGAATTGACTATTCCTATCTTTTCTCCGTTAACATTTATTTGGTATGCCATGATGGAATATACTATATTTGATTTAATCAATTCGTAAAGCTCTTCTTCGGTTGCTATTTCATTATCTTTTGCCTTAGATGCTACTATGTCGAATTTGCTTTCTATCTTAATTTCATGATTGAACTTATTTTCTAACTCTTTATCTATTTTCTTCAGTGTTTTATCTAAGAGTTCCGGGTCCCTTACCCGGCACAGTTCGTTTTCTTGGGACATTATGGTGAAACTGTCGGTTGCATATACGTTGTTTTCGTGGGTTTTTAAATAATCGGATGTGTACATCAGGCTTAATATCATTGTTGTTGCCAGTAATAATGCGATTGTTCCTTTGACTCGTTTGGTAATCGGGAGAGGTTGTCTATCTTTTTTTTCATCGAATTGCTTAAATACTTTTTGATTTAAATTTTTATTATACATGATAAATGGTAAATTTTTAAGTTTCATATCAATTACTTCCCAGCCGAATTATTTAACACATATCACAATAAAATAGTGTTTTTATTTTATATAAAAAAATGATATAATAAGGTTAATAAGTTTCCTTAATATATCTTTGTTCATTATATTCGATTTTATCCCAAAATGTCAATATTATAATTAGAAAATGTTTTCACAATATCATAATAAGATTATTACAATAACATCACAAAGTAAATGAAGAATAATTAATAAAGAAGGAGTTATTCATGTACTTTATTCTTGAAGAAATGCAGTATGAATTGGGAGATACCCCCATAGATAATATTTTTATCAATGACTATATGCCTGATGCCGACGGAACTTACGTGAAGGTATACCTCATGGGGTACAAATGGGCCAAAGAAAGGCAGTCCTTCAACAACGAAACTCTTGCAAAAAATTTAAAAATACCTTTGACGGATGTATTAAATGCATGGAATTACTGGGAAAGCGAAGGTATAGTCATAAAGCATGAAACGGAGGATGAGTATAACTATATAGTAGAATTTGTAAATCTCAAGCAATACTATATGGATAAGGTGTACAAGCATATACATAAGGCTAAGACCAATCAGTATGCCGATAACGACAAGTTAATCTCCGCTGCCAAGAATCCTGAGATAAAAACCATGATGGAAGAAATAGAAGATATGCTGGGGAGACCTTTAAAAATAAGCGAAAAGCAGAAAATAATAACCTGGCTCAACAAGTATAAAACTTCTCCCTATATTATGGCTCAAGCCTTCAGCTACTCTGTCAACAACAAAAAAGTAAAGAGATTCAGCTACATAGAATCCGTAGTTTCCGCCTGGTATGATGCCGGAGTGGTGGATATGGACACAATGGTTGAGTATCTTGAAAAACGCAACGACAGGTTCTCAACATACTCTAGGATAAGCAAGGCCTTAGGCTTTAACAGGACCCTGACTGAGGCTGAAATGAGATTAATCGACAAATGGATAGATGAATGGGAATTTTCTATGGAAATGATTTTAAGGTGCCTGGATAATTCGACAAAAATCAACAATCCTAACTTAAATTATTTCGACAAGATCTTGGATGACTGGTACAAAAACGGTTATAAAACCATAGAAGACTTAAAAAATGACAAAAAACCCGGTAAGACAAGAAAAGAAAGCTCAAAAACCAAAAATAAATTTCATAATTTTATCCAAAGCGATGACATTACAGGAGAAGATTTAGAGAAAATAGCAAGGGAAAGATTTGAAAAGAAGCTGAATAAATTAGGTTTGGCAATTCCGGAGGAAGGAGACGGAAATGAATAAGCAGATAATTGAAAATATCATGACCGAATACAATAAAAAAAGACTGAAGGCCTCTCATGAAGCAGACTTAAAAAGAGAAAAACTCTATAGAGACTTACCCCGCCTGGCTGAAATTGACAAGGAGTTGAGTTTATCCAGCATAAAACTGTCGAAAATTTACTTATCCGGTCCTGAAGACCTGGATGTTCAAGTTGATAAATTAAAGCAGGAAATTGATGATTTGAAAAGGGAAAGACAAGCAATATACAGACAAAACAAGATTCCCGACAATTATTTGGACCTTGAATGTGAATGCAAAAAATGCAGGGATACCGGCTATACCCCTGACGGGAAAAGGTGCACCTGTTTTAACAGGCAGATAATAAACTATCTTTTTCAGATGTCAAATATGGTTAACATGCTTGAAAAAGAAAACTTTAATACATTCGATATCAATATTTTCAGCAATGAACAATATAAGAATGAAAAGCTTACACCAAGGCAGAATATGTACTATGTTTTGGAGATAAGCGAGGATTTTTGCAATAATTTCCACACCTCCAACATGAACCTCCTGTTTTACGGGGGAACCGGATTAGGCAAAACTTTCATGTGCAACTGTATCGCCAATGAGCTCTTAAGCAAGGAAGTCTCGGTATTATATCAAACCGCTTTTTCCTTATTTGAAATAATAGAAAACCACAAGTTTAACAAGCTTAATGAAAGCGAAGAAAACCGGATTAATTACAATATGATTTTTGAGTGCGATCTGCTTATAATTGACGACCTCGGAACGGAAGTGGGCAATTCATTCACCAATGCCGAGCTTTTCAATATTATTAATGAAAGAATGATAAACGAGAAAAAAACAATAATCTCCACAAATTTGTCCTTGGAGCAGCTCAGAGATACTTATTCGGACAGGATTACATCCAGGGTATTGAATAATTTTATCCCCTTGAAATTTTACGGAAAAGACCTCCGCTTCAAATAATTTTGGGGACGGTTCTTGTTTTTAGGGACTGTTTTTAGGGACGGTTCTTTTCGTTCTCCGAGTAATTTAGGGGATGGTTGTTTTCCTTCTCCGGGTAAGCCGGACAGAATGTAAAATAACCCTATCACTTAACAAGAAGAGGTGTAATATGAAATATAACATGATTTTCGGGCATAAAACTCCCGATACGGACAGCGTATGTTCCGCTATTGCCTTGGCTTATTTGAAAAATCAGCTTAATGAGCCTTCAATGGCATATACTTTAGGAGATATAAACAAGGAAACGGAATTTGTTTTAAAATACTTCAAGGTTGATGTGCCAGAAATTTTAGACAATGTCAGAATACAGATAAAGGATTTGGATTACGAAAGGGTAAAGCCTTTTAAAAAACATAATTCGGTACACTTTGCTTATTTTCATATGAATGAAAACAGATTGAGGACCCTCCCCATAGTTGATGATGAGAACAAGCTGTGCGGCTTAATCACCATGAAGGATATTGCCATGAGTTTGATTAATACCGACCAGCATTATTTGTGCACCTCGTATGACAACATAATTGAGACCCTCCTTGGTAAACCTGTTTTGAAATTTGATGAAACAATCAAGGGTAATGTAATCGTTGCTGCCTTTGAGGAAAAGACCCTTCGAAAATCAGATATTATAAATGAAAATACCATAGTTATCACCGGAGACAGGTATGATGTCATAGGGTTTGCCATCGAATCAAAGGTAAAGCTCATAATCGTCACCGGAGATTTGACGGTAACCGATGACCTTATTGAAATGGCTGCACAAAATAAGGTTAATATGATAAGCACGGCTTACCAGACCTATTATACGGCCAAAAATATATCTCTTGCCAAGTATGTGGATGATATCATGAAAAAGGATGATATTATGCTATTTTCGGAGGAAGACTACTTAAATGACTGCAAGGAGGATATCGAGCAGTCCAAGCATTCTAAATTCCCCATAATATCTAAGGATAAAAAGTATCTGGGTTTGCTGAGCAGGAGTCATTTAATCAACCCTAAGAGGAAAAATGTAATCTTAGTTGACCACAACGAAATGAATCAAAGCGCCGACGGCATTGAAGAAGCGGAAATATTGGAAGTAATAGACCATCACAAAATAGGAGACATCAAAACATCAATTCCCATCAGCTTCAGGAACACCCCTGTGGGGAGCACCAGCACTATAGTTTTTCAAATGTACAGGGAAAACGGCACAGAAATAACAAAGGATATGGCAGGTCTCATGCTGTCGGGAATAATCTCTGATACCCTGTTTTTTAAGTCACCCACCACAACCGAAAGAGACAGGTATGCTGTCAATGAATTGCTGAAGATTGTTGATCTGGATTTACATGAATATGCCATGGATATGTTCAAGGCCGGTACATCCCTGGAAGGCAAAACATTGGAAGAAATATTTTATCAGGACTTCAAAAAATTCAACTTAGTTTATAAGAATGTGGGCATTTCTCAGGTATTCACCTTGGATATCAACGAAATCATGAACAGGAAAGAGGAATTTGTCAAGCTCATTGATGATATCACCGGCGACAAATACTATTTGATAATTATGGCGGTAACCGATATTGTCAATGAGGGCTCTTATATTTTTTACACATCATCAAGGGAAAAAATGATGAAACTTGTTTTCCAAGAAGATGTCCGGCAAGGTATTTATATAGACAAATGTGTTTCAAGAAAGAAACAAATAGTTCCAAAGGTTATAAACGCCCTGAATCAACTGAAATAATTCCGGGGATAATTCCGGGGACGGTTCTTTTCGTTCTCAAAGACTAACTTTGTAATTTTAAGGACGGTTCTTTTCCTTCTTAAAGATTGTTAGATAAGTTTATACGAAAAAAGGACATTCTTTTAGGAATTTATACTTTCCTCAAAGAATGTCCTTCCCCATATAAGATTTTTCGCATATTGTAAGATGCATTTACAAACAATATCGACAAAACCATAATGATAGCAGTAACTCTTATATTGTAGGGTATGGCATATAACAATACTTCCATTACAGGATGGACGAAATTTACTAATAAAAGTGATAGGATTCCCCAGAGAAGTGAAAACTCAGGGCAAATGTAGGAATGGAGGTTAAAGGGATACTGGCTGTAATCCCATAATTTACAATGAAATACCCTGTCAAGAATCCTTCCGGCAATATATTCAAGCAGGGTTACCGCACCAATACTCCCTAAAGTTGCTGCAATAAGCGCATGGAGAGAATTGTGTATAGTCAATTCGCACAAGATAAAAATTTCTATTATTAAAATCCCGCATATGCCGTATAAGGGGCAGAATCCATTGGTAAGAAACCCCCTGCTGATATAGAGCTTTCTGTCTGCAAGACTTCTAAAAACAGTTTCCGATATGAAGCCTAAGAATCCGTAAACAATGAAAAACAGCAAAAAATTCAGTGTATCATAATGCATATTCTCACTCCTTTATATGTATTCTTTGGAGCAATTTAAGAAATATGCCATGATACAAATGCCAATTTATGATTTTATTGGCTGAAAAAATGACAAGGGGACGGGGGTATTGTCATCATTACGATGACAATACCCCCGTCCCCTTGTCAT
>JAAYOE010000009.1 GCA_012520455.1 Tissierellia bacterium | reverse complement strand
TGTTGATAGCAGCATCAGCTTTTTCCAAAAATATATACCAGCGTTTAATTAAGAAGGATGCGACGGACAAGGAAGTTATGAATGTTTCGAGGTTTGTTTTGGTGTCAATCTGCATCATAGGCATCTTCATAGCCCTTGATGAAAACAGTGTTATTTTTACCATAGTATCCTTTGCCTGGGCGGGGTTCGGGGCTACTTTCGGCCCGATTACCATATTCTCCCTGTTCTGGAAAAGGACCACCAGGGAGGGTGCCATAGCAGGCATGCTTTCAGGAGGTATAATGGTATTTGTGTGGAAGCTTATTTTAAAACCTATGGGAGGCCTGTTTGGCGTATATGAACTTCTTCCCGCCTTTATAGTATCCTGTGTATTCATTTATGGGGTGTCCATGATGACAAGGGAGCCTTCGGAAGAAATTCAAAATGAATTTGAAACAGTGAGAAAGATGTCCTGACCTGTTTTCTTATTGAAGGGGCGGCCTCAGGGATGAGCTGATTTGGGCTCATCCCTTATCATCCCAAATTGTATTGGATGTCTTTGGAGGCTTTTATTATTTGATGATAAATATCATCAATATACTTGGAATACTCTTTGTTTTCCAAGGCATCCCTGCATAACTCCAAAACCCGGTTTTCCCTAATTTCATCATAGACGGGAAGGTTGTGGTTTTTTTTGTAATGACCTAAGTGACTTGCCAAAATAAATCTTTTTTCTAAAAGCTTGACTATTTCTATATCAATACTAGTTATTCCTGCCCTGACTTCATTAAGGTCCATCATTCATCACCTCTTTTTTTCACTTTACCTTTTGACTTTATGATTAAGAATTTATCATAATATCTTTGGATGTCAATACTTTTTGAAATGTATTATTAAAAGTAAATTGCAAAATTATAAATTACATGGTACAATAGGTCCAGACATATGGGGACAAGGCTCCCTTTTATTACTAAGGAGGAAGTTATGAGCAACATTATAGTATTGGCTTTAGGCGGAAACGCATTGGGCAATGACCCGGAAGAACAAAAGGAGGCAGTGAGGCACACCTCTAAATCAATAGTTGATTTGATTGAAGCAGGAAACCAGGTAATTTTATCTCACGGGAACGGTCCTCAGGTGGGAATGATAAATTTAGCCATGGATGCAGCATCAAAATCAGAAGCAGGCACTCCCGAAATGCCCTTCCCTGAATGCGGAGCCATGAGCCAGGGTTACATCGGCTATCATTTGCAAAATGCCATTCAAAACGAATTGAAAAGCAGGGGTATAAATAAATCCGTCGCTACGGTTGTGACACAAGTTGTGGTTGATAAAAATGATCCTGCTTTCCAAAATCCTACAAAACCGGTAGGCTCTTTCTACACTAAGGAAGAAGCAGAAGCCATGATAGCTAAAGGGTTCACTTTTAAAGAAGATGCAGGCAGGGGTTACAGAAGGGTGGTTCCTTCTCCAAAACCAATCGATATTGTGGAGATTGCCGCCATCAAATCATTGGTTGATACAGGCAATATTGTTATTGCTGCAGGGGGCGGCGGCATTCCCGTTGTGGAAGAAGCTGACGGGCTAAAAGGGATTCCTGCTGTAATTGACAAGGATTTTACCTCGGCAAAGCTTGCCGAATTGGTTGATGCAGACAGCCTGATAATCTTAACTGCCGTTGAAAAGGTAGCTATCAGGTTCGGAAAGCCCGACCAGGTTTGGTTATCCGAACTGACGGTGGAAGAAGCTGAAAAGTACATTGCAGACAAAGAATTTGCAGAAGGGTCCATGCTTCCAAAAGTAAAAGCAGCCATATCCTTCGCCGGGTCCAAGCCGGGCAGGAAGACTCTTATTACTTCATTGGAGAAGGCTGCCGACGGTTTGGCAGGCAAGACAGGAACCTGGATAAAATAAATGGTTGGGGACAGTAATGTCCCCAATTTTTATTGCAGTATCAATATACATATGTTATAATTTAATAAAAAGGACATATGGGAGGTATTATGAAAAAACTATCTAAAATTCTGCTGCTTTCTGTTGTTTTGTCTATGTTGTTTTCAATGACAGCAAATGCTGTTGTCTTTAGAGATATTTCAAATCACTGGGCAAAATCCTACATAGAGAGAGTTGAAAAAAACGGTCTCGTTTCCGGCTATGCGGACGGTACTTTCAAGCCGGATAACAATGTGACCGTCTTAGAATCCTTGATAATGATGTCAAGATTATATGAAATTGATGATGATATCAAAGAAGAAATCATAGATGACTACAAACCTTCTTTGGAAAAGATGAGAAATGTTACGGGCTATGAATGGTCTTTGGATTATTTGGCCCTTGCCATTGAACTTGGCATAGTTAATGAGCAGGCCGTAAAAGATATGTTTTTAAATAAGAATATTTTTAATGATATAAAAAGGGAAGAAGTGGCAGTACTGCTGACCAAGGCATTGGGTATGAATGAAGATGCAAGAAACCTGAAAACCTATGTTCTGCCTTTTAATGACAGGGATGAAATCAGTGCTTCCGCAAGGCCTTATATCTACCTGATGTACGAAAAGAAAATAATGCTGGGCGACAATGAAAAGAATATAAATCCCGGGGATAAAATTACAAGGGCAGAAATTTCCGTACTCTTAGACAAAGCATTTGACTATATAGATGACAATAAAATACTTCCTGTTTTTGATAAATATAAACCTACCGCTGCAGTTACCGGCTTGATTTCCGAAGTTACAGTCAATAAGGCCGAATCCTTCATATATGTGACGGACTATAAAGGTGTGGAAAGCATTGTCAGGATAAATGATGACACAAGAATTACCGTAAACGGAAGAACCAGAGACATATCTGATTTGAAAAAGGACATGCTTGTAACCTGCAGGATTGATGAAGATAGGCTGGCCTCAGTAGTTGAAGCTGACAGTTCAATGGATGTAGTAAGAGGGATAATCCAGCTTGTGGCATATGTGCAGCCTGCTAAGATAACCATATATGATGAAGATGATGACAAGGTTACATTTGATGTGGATAAGGATGTCGAAATATACCATGACGGCAAAGCAACCGAATTAAAAGAACTTGATAAAAATGATCAAGTGACCCTTTTGCTGGATGACGGGGTGGTATATAAGATTTATGCCATAAGCCGTATTAAGCATTATGACGGGGTTATTACATCCATAGATTACAATTATCCCATCAAGGTTACCATAAAAACCGACGATGACCTCACAAAGACATTTACCTTCACCGGGGATGTGGAAGT
>JAAYOE010000076.1 GCA_012520455.1 Tissierellia bacterium | reverse complement strand
GTGATAATTATCGGTTAAATAAATTCCTTCTACCTTTTCAATAGATTGGCCCCCGGCTATTACTGTATTATTATCCAGATAAAAGTCGACAGGTATTTGAATAATTTCTCCATTATTTAAAATTACTGCTGCTGTAGAAAACTTATCCCTTGTTATTTCTTCTGCTGAAATCCTTTTTTCCGCCTTAAAATCAAGCAAAATGTTTTCATTTTCATTAAATATGCTTATGCCTGCTGATTTTGTATCCTTTCCGGCCTCGCCGCATCCTGCCGTAAGCAGCAAAAATAATATTAATAACAATGATTTAAAGCCACGGACATATGCTTTATCACTGACTGCTGACCATATTTTTTTCATGTGCCTGTTCCTTTCATAGAACTTATCAAAAGTTAATCCTTTTTCTTACTCTTCTAATATATTTATCTTTTCTAAATTTCTGTTTATGACGTATGCTATAAGTCCCCCTGTTATTCCGGACAAGGCAGCTGCAGACAGTATTAAAACAACCGTTACAGGGGGAAGTCTAAAAAATAATATATTGGAGATAAGGGTACCTGTGATATTTGCCCCCATACAGCCGAAAACATAATGCAGAATGTTATATTTTTTATTCTTAGAAAACAAAAATACTATATCTGTAACAATTCCAGGCAGGGTGTAAGAAACAATGCTCATGATGCCATGAGTTCCCATAGTTCCCGTTGCAATCACCAATATTCCCTGGACCAGGCCTATTAAAGTACCTGTGCCTGATTTCCTGACAAGACCGGTACCCAGAACCAGCCAAAACATATAAAAGCCCCCGGCTATTGCCCCTCCCGGAATGAACAAAGGACCCGTGACGATGTGAACCAAGGGCACCACAATTGGTTTTGTTGCAATTCCAAGGGCAGATACGACTGCTATCATAATCAGATTAAATACTGAAAATCTTTCGAAAAATTTATTTGTCATCTTAATAACCTATTGTAATATAATTTCATTTACATGCTTAATCCACCGTTGACTGAAGGGATCTCTTCTGATAACCAACTGGAAGGGGCCGTTTCCTCCCTCCTTCTTTGATTTTAAAATTTCCCCATCCCTTTCAAAAGTCAAATAGACATTTGAAGGTTCAGCAATTTCTTCTGCACTTAATATAATCCTATAACCGTCACTTGCATTAAAAGTCACCTTGCTGTAATTGGTTATATCTATGTTTAAAGATTCAAAAAGCTTTGTAAGTTCAATACCCTTATATTCCGTTTCAACCGGTTTTGACCCGCTGCTTCTTACAACTGCAGGAAAAACGAGGGCGTCTTTATGGTTATAAATAATTTCAGTGTCAACGTCAACCGGCTCAGCTTTTCCGTCAATAACTATATTTAAGGAGGGCTTTTCCTGTGTACACCCTGTCAGAACCATAATCAGTATTAACAAAATAATATATATTTTTTGCATGTTTACCTCTATTCAATTAAGGATTTATTTACGGCATCCCTTACGGAGTTTAAGAAACCTCTGCTGGTGGATGTAGCCCCGCTTATGGCATCAAGGTTTAAATTCTGGCTTTCAGTGATTTCATAGGATAAGTCTCTGAACACTTCTTCGTAATAACCTTCTGTCTCACTGTGGCTGAGAATTTTAATGCTTGTTATTCTATTATCCTTTATGGTAACTTCCGTATTGATTCTTCCGCCAAAACCCAAACCAAATCCTTCATAGGTGCCGTCCTTTATATGAGTTATTGATGTTATAGCCTGTACCGAAGAATTAGATGCCGTTAAAGGAAGTAAAATATATGAACCTGCGATAATTAAAATACATATGCTTATATAAGCGGATTTTTTAATCTTTTTATTGTTAAAGCTTATGGAAAAGCCTTCTTTGCCTTTGATGCATCCATTAACGCACTTTAAACAGTTGATGCATTCCGGAGGTATTTCTTTTTCGACTCTATTAAAATCCATTGATACAGGGCAGTTTTTAAGACAGTAGGAGCAATCACAGGTCCCTTTTTTTATTTTCACGGGTCCTATTGCATAAAGCAAGCTTTGAAAGGCTCCCAGGGGGCAAAAATACCTGCAGAATATTCTCCTTCCGATTAGTGAAACCAGGATAATAAGAAGCAAAATTAACGTTCCTGTCTGAAGCCTTAATCCGACAAATATATTTAAATATGCAAGCCAGGGTGAAAGAGGAGAAATTAAGTTACCCATCCCAAGTATGCTTAATACAATTATTATGATTAAAACAAGGTACTTAAGAAGCTCCGGTTTATCAGAAAATTTAATTTCTTTTAACCTTAATTTGTTTCCCGCAAATTTAAAAAAATCCTGCATAGCCCCGATTGGGCAAATATATCCGCAAAAAAACCTCCCCATTAAAAATGAAGCAGCAGTTATTCCTGCAGTTAAGGCAATGCTTCTTGAGAAACCCTTCCACCTGTAGGATAAATCCGTAAAGAAGGCCTTTAAAGCGGACCATCCCCCGTATGGGTTTAAATCTCCTATAGAAACAATTCTAAAGTCAATTATCCCACCTATGTACAAGCCGTAAAACAAACATGAAATTATCACTATAAGCGTTGCAGTTATTTGAATTTTGCTTCTTATGTTAAGTTTCATTTTTTTCAATCCTTATTAAATCAGTCATTATTTCTTTGTCTTTATACAAGCTTGCTTGTCCATCTTTATAGATTAAGTAGCAATTCAACATTTCTTCCAATGATAAATCTATTTCTTTATCCATGCTCACGGCAGTGAATTTGATTCCTTCATTCCATCTCATTCCGGCTGTCAGGAGTACATCTTCCAAAAGCAGTCCTTCATTGCCTTCAATTGATTTAGTCCTTACGACTTCAATCATCTTTTCGGGGAAAATTACGGCATCCTTTGTAGTAGAGAAGTGAGTCATATTCTTTACATTCATTCCAAGCTTAAAATTTGGCGAGATATTCATAGGAGCATTATCCCCTTCCACTTTTATAAAATACCTTTGCCTTACCAAGGATATAGTTTCATTTTTTTCCAAACCATCCGTGGCGGCCATGGTGAAAAAGCCCTTTTCATCAACCTCATCAAATTTTCTTAATATCTTTCCTACCTCAAATGCTTTATCCTTAGAACCGTAGTATTCATAATAATAAGGCTCTATATCCTCGGTCAAAGGATTGAACATATGGACTTTATCAATATTCTTCGGGGATATGTCCTTATATAAATCTATATTTGTAACCATTTTCACCCAGTAAGGTCCAAGCTCCAAAGGGACAGAAAGCCTTACGGGTTTGTCTTCATCTTTGATATTCTTTCTGTTTACCTGCCAGGTGAGTATTATATCGTTGACAGCCAGCTTTTCCCTGTCAATTAAAGTGTAGTAACCATCTCTGCCTGTTACTCCTATTCCGGCATACTCGCTTAAGTCAATACCTTCTTTCTCAAGCACATGACGAAGGGTCGGGCCTTTTACGTGCATCTTGGTTTCTGTTCCGGTTGTATTTATTAAGACTACATCCATTTCCACCTGTTCATATTCTTTTATTTCTTCCGTATCAATCCGAACAGAACCCCCTTCCCAATTAATTGCAAAGCTGTTTATATCCTTCTGCCAGGTTTCCTGAGGAACAACATCCGGAACTTTTGCCATTTTAATGTTATTATTCCGGTACATATAAGAACCGATTGCAGCATTGACGGCATTCACCACAGCCTGGGAGCTTATGGTGGCTCCTGTAACCTGTATGATATCTTCAGGGTTTTCCTTATCAAGGACGACCAAATTCAAATATTTGTTTATTGGCAGATCTTTAAACCTGTTCAAAAAATAATCGTATTCTATATGTTCTGCGTAATCCGGTGATTCTTCGTGACTCAAAACCTTTATTCCGATTAATATGTCATCATCAAGGGCAGCCAAAACTTCAATAGGCCCGTTATATCCCACACAGCTTACAACATATGCACAAACTTCACCATCTACCTCATAAGCTCTTTTCACTCCGGGAAAATATAAGGAGCTGTATAAGTCATCGTTGATATCCTTTATTAAAGTCACTCTTTTTGCATCGGGATAAAAGGACCTCACTGCTTCTTCTTCCTCTGAAGCATCATTTAATATATAAAATAAGGAGCCTGCCACAACCAATATTATTAAAAAAATGATAATATACTTTTTTTTCATTTTTCACCTATTCAACAAGGATTAGATCTATATTTGAAACCCATTGAGGTTTATTGATATCTCCGGGCTCTTTTTGTCCTACCACCAATTTATAGGGATTACCTTCATCAAGGCTGTATTCCCGGCCGTTTTCTTCCCATGCGATTATCATGGGATATTTATTATCGGGATTTGTTTCATCCATATATTCCATTTGCACTTGTTCCGGAGTAAATTCCATAGAATAGCCGTCCTGGGCTATAATTGATATCTTAGAAGCTTCAGGATTTATTATTCCTTCATTTTTCAACAAATCCCACAGCTTAACCCCTTTAAAACGGGTGTAGCCTGTCGTACCGAAATTATTCAGCGAATAAAAATCAGCTTCAAAAATAATATCATCCATTGCTTTTAATTCTTCTAATGTAAGGCAAAGCTCCTTTTCTACAAGGCCTTTAATCTTTAAAGTATTCTCGATATTTTCCCCTTGTTCTTCCCCAATTTGGCCTTCTTCAGTAACTTCTTCTATTATAGGTTCTTCCTGACCGGATATTTCTTCTGTTAATTCTTCATTCTCTGATTCTTCTTCAGAAGGTTTTTCAATTACAGGTACATCTGTCTTTTCATCTTCTTCTGCTTCAGGTTCATTTGTATCTTCATTTTTTTCATTTATTTCATCATCAATTTCTTCTATGGTATCGTTGATTTCATTATTTATGGGTGCATCAGCTGCATCTTGAGAACATCCTGCCAATATTAAAAATATTGCAAGTAATAAAATCAATAATTTTTTCATATCGAACACCCCTCTTAAGGGGGAGTAACCTCCCCCTTGATTATTTGTCTATATATCTTAACAGCATTACCGTTGCTTCCGCCCTTGTTGTATTCTGTACTCCCCCGAATATATTGCCGGGAAGCCC
>JAAYOE010000075.1 GCA_012520455.1 Tissierellia bacterium | reverse complement strand
TGTTCTTTACCCATAAGCCTGGTCATGATTAATAAAACTACAAAAGAAAAGAGCACTCGGTAAGTAATTTCAATCCAGGACATTCTACCTCTCCAAATCAGTATTTATTGTTTTAGTGTGTCATTATTATTATTTATTATTCTATTTGTGAATCCATATATTGATTTAACTATACCCCGTAACCTTGTCATTAAAGGGGGCTTATAACCTGAGAGACTGTTCCGAAGTCATATCCTTGTTCTCTTAATTGTGTTATCATTGTCTGCAGCCCTTGAAGCGTATCAGGTGCCGATTGATGCATCAGGATAATTGCTCCCGGCTCTGCGTTATCAACAACCCTGGATACAACCGCATCAGCCCCCGGATTTTTCCAATCTATGGAGTCTATTGTCCACATGATGGTTACATAGCCAAGGGAAGCCAATTGGTTTAGAAGAGTCTGGGTATATTCGCCAAAGGGAGGCCTGAACAAATATGGATCTTGACCCGTTATATTCCTGATAAGGGCTTCCGTACGAACAATTTGGTTTGTAACCTCCTGCATGGTTATAAGGGGCATGTGGGGATGAGTATAAGAGTGGTTGCCTATTTCATGACCTTCCGCAGCTATGGCTCTTGCTAACTGGGGATAGTTTATCAGCCAGATTCCGGACAGGAAAAACGTAGCTTTAATATTATTGTTTCTTAAAATTTCAAGCAGTTCATAAGTCTGGTTATCACCGTAAGTAGCATCAAAGGTCAAAGCAACCATTCTTCTGTTTGGATTTCCCCTGTATACGGCAACAGCATTCTCAGGAATTGTAATTGTTATTACCATTCCGGGAATAAGTCTTCGCGGGTCTAAGCCGGGGTTAGCGTTCAAAACTGATTGGGCAGTTGTTCCAAACCTCGCAGCAATTCTATATATGGTATCTCCGGGCAGGACGGTATATCTTATAATCCCCGGCACTGAAGGCTCAAATGGATTAACGGCTTCTTCGGGCAGTATTATTTTCATTCCCGGATGAATCAAAGAAGGGTCAGGAATGTTGTTTAATTCTAAAATTCTTTGGATGCTTACCTTAAACAAAAGAGAAATAATATATAGGGTATCACCGGGCTGTACGGCATAAATAAGGCTTCCGGGCGGGGTTTCCAAGTATTCCTCTTCAACAGGTATCAATATGATGGAGCCGGGATAGATAAGGTTTGGATTTAAAATATTATTTGCATCTGCAATCGCTTGTACGGTACTTCCATACAGAAGTGCAATGCTGTAAAGTGTATCACCGGCTTGGACTGTATATATTATTTGAGTCATAACGAACCTCCTATTCTTTATCTATATAATATTCCAAACCTTATACAAAGTGATAGTTTAGAAGCTGATGACACTACCCCCGTCCCCTTGTCATCAGAATTGTGTTGAAATATTTTGGTCATGTAATATAATGAAAATATGTAAGTGCTGATTACTTTATAAGAGGAGGATTTTAATGAATAATTTTACCAGGCCTTTTAGTTTTACACTGCCTACAAAGATTGTGTACGGACCGGGATGCATTGCTTCTTTGATTGATGAGCTGACATTAAACAATGGGAAGAGACCCATTATTGTTACAGATAAGGGTGTTAGAAATGCAGGCATTTTAGATAAGATAACTTTTTTGCTGGAGCAGAATAAGACAGAATACATTGTTTATGATGGGGTTGAGCCAAATCCAAAGGATGTGAATGTTGAAGAAGGAGCAAGGATAGCAAGAGAATTTGGCGCGGATTCAATTATTGCCATCGGAGGCGGAAGCCCCATAGACTGCGCTAAATCCGTGGGAGTGCTCTTAGCCCATGAGGGGGATAAAATAAAGAAATTCGAAGGTAAGACGGCAGCAACAAAGCCCCTGCCCTTGTTGATAACCATTCCGACAACTTCAGGCACCGGCAGCGAGCTGACATTTTCATCAGTTATTACGGATACTCAAAATAATTACAAAATGACTGTTAAAAGTCAGTATACCGCAGCCAAGGTTGCAATTTGCGACCCGGAGCTCACCTTATCGCTTCCTCCCCATATTACCGCTTCCACGGGTATGGATGCTTTGACCCATGCAATTGAAGCATATACTGCAACTTGTTCGGAGCCCATAAGTGATGCAATGGCCTTGTATGCAACGGAATTAATTTACAATAATCTCCTGACTGCCTTTAATGACGGAGGCAATCTTGAAGCTAGAAGCGGAATGCTTCTTGGCAGCATGCTTGCCGGGATTGCATTCAGCCATTCCGATGTGGCTTCGGTTCATTGCATAGCCGAGTCTTTGGGAGGGGTTTATGATTTGCCCCACGGAGTCTGCAATTCCATATTTCTGCCCCATGTCATGGAGTATAACATGGAATACTGTGTTGAAAGATATGCAAGGCTGGCAAAAGCCATGGGTCTAAGCTTTGAAAATGAAAGAGAGGGAGCAGTTAAGGCGGTGGAAGCCGTGAAAAAATTAGCAGTTGATGTAAAACTGTCCTTGTTTTCAAGCTTAAAGGTAGATACAAAGGATTTTGAAAGAATAGCCGAAATGTCAGTTAAGAATATTTCAACCGAAAGCAACCCCAGACCCATGACAAAGGAAGATTATTTGAAAGTTATTGAAAACGCCTACAAACACAAATGATGACACTACCCCCGTCCCCTTGTCATAAAAACCCTTCGCGAAGCGAAGGGTTTGGGTTATATGAACAATAAGAGGCTTACGGCCATTATGGCCATGCCGGATATCAGGCCGGCTATTGAAAGGTGGTGGTCACCGTATTTTTGTGCCGAAGGCAGCAATTCATCCAGGGATATGTATACCATTATTCCGGCAACTACACCAAAGACTATGCCAAAGACAGCGTCATTCAGGAAAGGCATTAATACCAAATAACCTATTAAGGCCCCGATTGGCTCTGCAAGTCCTGAAAGGAAAGAATACTTGAAGGCTTTTTTCCTGTCCCCTGTGGCATAATAAACAGGGGCAGATATGGATATTCCTTCGGGGATATTGTGTATGGCTATAGCCACGGTTATGGGTATGGCTATTGTAGGTTCTTGAAGGGCAGAAATAAATGTTGCAAGCCCTTCGGGGAAATTATGTATCCCCACAGCCAAGGCCGTGAATATCCCGGTTCTCAAGAGGTTATCTTCTATCTGAACCTTTGATTCGTTTAATTCTTCCACATTATGCAGGTGGTGGGGGTTTTCTTCATTGGGTATAACCTTGTCGATAAGGGCTATAAGAAACATTCCGCCGAAAAATGATGCAACGGTTGCCCATGAACCTGCTTTTAAGCCAAGGACTGCCCTTAAACTAGTCTGAGCTTTGGCGAAAATTTCAATCATGGAGACATATATCATCACACCTGCCGAAAAGCCTAAGCTGAAAGCAAGAAATTTTGTATTTGTTTTTTTGGCAAAAAAAGCGATAGCGCTCCCAATACCTGTGCTTAGTCCTGCTATCAAGGTTAATCCGAATGCGAAAAAAAGATTATTGTTCATATGCTCCTCCTTGGACTATTATATACCAAATTAAGCAAAAATGTAAATATTAGAATAAATATGTCATCCTTATTTCTTACAATCTTTTTAAGTTGTTAAATATAATTGATTCATGAATCAAAAATTGTTATAATGGAGCTTAGGTGATTTGAAAGAATCAGTATCAATGAGATGAAGGACGGGAATATGAAAAATTTTATTAATGAGTGGGTCGTGCCTGCAGTTATTGCTATTGTTATCGTGCTGTTTTTAAATAAGTTTGTATTTATTTTGGTGACCGTTCCAACCGGGTCCATGGAAACAACAATTATGCCGGGTGACAGATTGTATGTCAATAAGCTCTTTGACATAGAGGATGCAAAAAGGGGTGATATTCTTGTATTCCGGTCGGATGAGCTAAATGAGAAGCTTGTGAAAAGACTTATCGGACTTCCGGGAGAAACAGTTGAGATTAATGAAGACGGCCAAGTGTTTATCAATGGTGAAAAACTCAATGAACCCTATGCTAAGCAGGCTAAAGGAGAAGGACGAACATTTACGGTTCCTCAAGGCTCCTACTTTTTCCTGGGAGACAACAGGCCCATATCCGTAGATGCAAGGTATTGGACCAATCCCTATATACCGGAGGATAAGATTATCGGAAAAGCAACTTTCAGGTTTTTCCCCCTTAATCGCATAGGTAAATTGGAATGAGGGTTTAAGCTTATTTGTGGTAGGTTTCCCCTGAGTTTATTTTAAAGGCCCTGTAGATTTGTTCCAATAAGATAACTTTGAACAATTGGTGGGGGAAGGTCATTTTGGAAAAGGAAAGCTTAAGGTCGGCCCTGTCTGTTACTTCCTTCCAGAGCCCGTTGCTCCCCCCTATTATAAAAGTTAAGTCAGAAATACCTTGAATGGCCAAGGTATTTAATTTTTGGGCAAAAGCTTCGGAACTAAGCTGAATCCCTCTTATGTCCAAAACAATCACATATGAATTTTTGGGAATTTTATTAAGGATTTTTTGCCCTTCTTTTATTTTGACCTGGTCTATTTCTGCAGGCGAAAAGTTATCGTCTGCTTTTTCGTCCGGCACGACTTCTTCAATAAGCCTGCAATACTTGGACAGGCGTTTTATATATTCTTTCGCGGCTTCGGTAAAAAACTTCTCTTTTATTTTGCCGACGGATATTATGGTTATCTTCATTACGGCCTCCCCATATATCATATATTTCTCATTATACCGACATTTTGCCAAGTTACAAGGCTTTTATGCGTAAACGTTTGCAGGTTTTTATTGCTTTTTATTTTGGCCTGTGTTATAATTTTAATACTTTTCAAATTATCATTCTGAGAGCTTTGCCAGAAGAACATCATGGGATCCTTCTTCGCATACGCTCGGGATGACAAAGTCTGGTCATTTATCGAATTTTGTAAATGAGTCATAATTCTGTGACTTGTCGGTGAGGTAGAAAAGATGGTTAAAATAATGAGGATTATATGTTTAATTATTTGTATGACAATGATAGGGACTCAGGTTTTTGCCTTTGGCGATGCATCTGATAATCTTGATATTAAAAGTGATATTGAAAAACGTTACGGGATTAATATTATTATTCCCGGGGATGTAGATTTAGGGGAATTCAACGACGGTATGTCAACCCTGGAAAAATGCATCAGGAGATTTCCATCAGGTATTATCAAAGAAATAACGGATTTTTACCTTCAAAAGGGAATTGTCGTAAATGTAATTTTTGATAAGACAGAAATCATAAGGGATTTGTTCTCACAAGACCGGGAAGATGAGAATTCGGTTAATATTTACATAAAGACTTTGGAAACCAGCCTTTATTCAGAATCCTGCCATGCGTCTGAACAAGCCGTGATGCATGAGCTCAGTCATTTTATAAGCAATTATATTATTGAAAACCATGATTTAACAGAATTGAAAAAGGACTTTGACAGGCTGAACAAGGGTTATGAATACGGCTCCTGGGGTGAAAACTACGGGGAGGCATTTATTAACAAGCATGCCGCAACAAGCTTCCGGGAGGAAACAGCGGATTTAATATGGTATGCGGAAGTGAATCCTTCCTTTGTCCGCAGCATTAATAATGGGAACAATACAATAATTCATGAAAAAATCAAGCTCCTTGCCAAGGAATTTGACCTAATCTTTGATTCAATCACCGATAAAACAAAACTATGGCTGGATGCAATCCCCCAAACCCCTCAGGCTTGGGCAAAAGGCATCATTGGGGAAATGAAAGCCAACTTACTTATTCCGGACGAATATGACGGCTTGTATGAAGCTTATATTGAAAGAGAAGATTTTTATAAACTTATGTTAAATATGATAGGCATTAAGGCCCGAGAGAAAAACCTGGATGCTTACTTTGATTTGGGGACTTACGAAGAACATGTAGCCCTGGACCCTCTTAAGGGAGAAGTATATGTAAGCGATGGAATGACTTATACCAATTACTATAATTATTTAACCAAGAGCACCGATGCCTTGTATCAAGCCATGCAAATGGGAATTATCAATACCGATTCCGTAAATGAATCACAAGCTTATATGACAAGGGTTGAAATTGCCAAAGCCTTAGTTTCCATCGGAAATGAATTAGGCATGGATATTTCCGATTATGAGGTATTGGCTTACAATGATATCGATAAAGTTGCGGATAGTGATAAACCATATATATACATTGCGGCAAGCAAGGGTTTGTTAAGGGGAGACGGCTTGAATTTTAAACCATATGATTACTGCACATACCAAGAAGCTTATGTGATTCTGAACAGGTTGTATAAAAGTCTATAACATGATATATATATTTGGTTAAATGATTGAGGTAGAATTATGCTTGACTTGAGAAGTGTTGTTATAGGCCTTGTATTGATGTTAAAAAAATATACCTGCGTAAATCTTACCATTTATGAGGAAGCAAATGAGGAAGATTATAAAAACGGCATAATGCTTCTTCCCTTAATCGGGCTTGCCATGGGTTTTGCAGCCTTTATAATAGGTTCCTTTCGTTATGTATACGACGGATTTTTTATTAGTTCCGTCCTTCTTTTATATTACTGCCTTGTAACAAAAACAACCACTATCAAGGATGTTTACAGGACTTTAAATTTTTATATAAAGCCTTCCAATCAAACGGAAAACCTGTCCGGAATCTTAGGTACGGTCTTGGTTTTATTCATGTATTTTTCTCTCTTTCGCCTTGTACCTTTAACCTCCTTGATTATTATGCCGGCTGCAGGCTTTTCAAGCTTAATGATAGTGGGCGGGGTTATAAAAAGGGATTCAGAGAACACTGCCATATTGAAGTATTGCGGTAAATATCACATAACAGCTGCTTTTGCAATACCATTTTTCTTTGCGGCTCTGTTTAACTATAAGCTTATCATCTCCTTGTCTCTTACCTTTATGGCAATTGCCGCCGGAGCCGGTATATTGGATAAAAGGGTGAAAAATGCGCCTTCATCCGTGGAAGGGTTTATCATAGAAATATCTCAAATAATATTTTTGATTATTACTTATCTGATAAGGCTGGGTTAAGGCCGGGGTAGACACCGTAACCGTAATTGACAAATTATTTTTATAGTAGTATAATCAAAAAAATTGAGCTTAGCGGGTTTCAATGATAGAGACTCGTTTTTTGTAATACAGGGAGGAAAAAATGGAAGGTAAAAAGAAAATATTCAGCGGTATGCAGCCATCCGGCTCATTGACCTTGGGAAATTATTTAGGGGCTTTGAAGAATTGGGTAGCCCTGCAGGATGAATACGACTGTTATTATTGTGTTGTTGACATGCATGCCATAACTGTTCCAAAAGAGCCTAAGGATTTAAGAAAGAATACTTATGAAGTTCTTGCCAATTACATAGCTGCAGGGTTAGATCCGGATAAGGTAACCCTCTTCATCCAGTCTCATGTATCGGCCCATGCAGAGCTTTCATGGATATTGAACTGCTTTTCTTACTACGGGGAGCTGGGAAGGATGACCCAGTTTAAAGATAAGTCTAAAAAACAGGATTCCAATGCCATTACAGCAGGACTTTTTACCTATCCGGTTTTAATGGCAGCGGATATTCTCCTGTATCAAGCTGACTTAGTACCTGTAGGGGAAGACCAAAGACAGCATTTGGAAATAACAAGGGATATAGCACAAAGGTTCAACAACCGCTTCAGCGAGACATTTACTGTACCTGAACCTTATATTTCCACGGATGTGGCCAAAATTATGAGCCTCCAGGACCCTGAAAGCAAGATGTCTAAATCTGACACAAACGAAAATGCATATATTTTATTAACTGACAAGCCGGATGCCATAAGGAGAAAGTTTAAGCGGTCGGTTACCGATTCCTTAGGTGTGGTAAATTATTCCGATGACCAGCCCGGCATAAAAAACCTAATTAACATTTACTCAAAAATCACAAACATTAAACCTGAAACTGTGGCATCAAACTATGAGGGCAAAGGATATGCCCGGCTTAAAGAGGATGTTGCAGAGGTGGTTGTTGAAGAACTGAAACCAATACAGGAAAGAATAGATTATTTGTTGAAGAACAAGGATTATCTTGAGGAAGTATACAGGATGGGGGCCGGGAAAGCCGAGGCAACAGCCATAAAAACCTTGCGAAAGGTCCAAAAGAAAGTGGGATTTATCCCAAGATAAAAACAAACAAATTTGGAGGAAGAATGCTTGTAATTAAAAATGGTTATATAAAAACCATGGACGGGGAAGATATAGAAAAAGGTCAAATAATCATAGAGAACAAAAAAATAAAAGCGATCGGCAGGGATTTGGATATCCCTGAGGATGCTGAAGTAATCGATGCAGAGGGTTTACTGGTAACGCCGGGATTGGTTGAAGGTCACTGCCATATAGGCATGTTTGAAGAAGGAATTGGTTTTGAAGGGGAAGACGGAAATGAATCAGTGGACCCCATCACTCCCCACCTGAGGGCAATTGACGGCATAAACCCCATGGACCAGGGATTTCAGGATGCCCTTGAAGGAGGAGTAACCACGGCCGTAACAGGGCCGGGCAGTGCCAATGTTATAGGCGGGACTTTTGCAGCAATCAAAACCTATGGCAGAAGGATTGACGATATGATTATCAAGAACCCTGTTGCAATGAAGGTTGCATTTGGCGAAAATCCCAAGAGGGTCTATGATGAGCAGCGCAAATCTCCCATTACCAGAATGGCTGTTGCAGCCTTGTTGAGAGAAACTCTTTTTGAAGCTAAAAAATACATGGAAGATTTGGAGGCTTCCAAGGAGGATCCTGACCGAAAACCGGATTTCGATATGAAGCTCCATGCCATGCTGCCGGTGATGAGGAGGGAGATACCCATAAAAGCCCATGCCCACAGGGCAGATGATGTTTTTACAGCCCTTAGGATTGCCAAGGAGTTCGATTTGGATATAACCTTGGACCACTGTACCGAAGGCCACCTCATAGTCGAAGAGCTGAAAGCAGCAGGAAAACCATGCTTGATAGGTCCTACCTTCGGCTCACGAGTGAAGGTGGAACTGAGAAATAAAAGCTTTGAGACACCAAAGCTGCTATCGGATGCAGGAATTAAGATTGCCATCATAACGGATTCAAATGTCATACCCGTACAGCATATAACAATGTGTGCCGGCATGGCGGTTAAGGCCGGGCTTGCCGAAGATGAAGCCTGGAGGGCAATAACAATAAATCCCGCCCAAATAGCGGGTATTGACGACAGGGTAGGAAGCCTGAAGGCGGGGAAAGATGCCGACATAGCAATTTTTAAGGGAAATCCTCTGCTGGATATAGATTATAAAACGGTTATGACCATCATTGACGGCAAAGTGGTGTATAGAGGATAAGTGAATGAAGGGGACGGAAGTTCCCTTTTTTTATAATTTTTTATGGGTGGTCACAAAAAAAACTTGCATAATGACGGCAAAAAGAATACACTATCCTGTGGAAAAAAGAGGTGTAGAATAATGAAGAAAAAAATTATAAATATAGCGGTAATCGCCCATGTTGATGCGGGAAAATCCACCTTGGTGGATGCATTTTTGAAGCAGAGCGGTGTTTTCAGAGAAAATCAGGAAGTAGTGGACCAGGTAATGGATTCCAACGACTTAGAGAGGGAAAGAGGAATAACCATATATTCCAAAAACTGCTCGGTCATGTACAAGGATATAAAAATTAATATTGTGGACACTCCGGGCCATGCTGACTTTTCATCTGAAGTCGAAAGAATCATGAAGACGGTGGACACGGTTATTTTATTGGTGGATTCCATAGAAGGGCCCATGCCCCAAACCCGGTTCGTTCTCCAAAAATCCCTTGAGATGGGACTAAGGCCCATATTGCTCATAAATAAAATAGATAAGAAAAACCACAGGGCGGAAGAAGTTGTAGAAATGGTCTTTGATTTATTTGTGGAATTAAATGCAAATGATGACCAGTTAGACTTTCCCATCTTGTACGGCGTAGCAAAAAAAGGCATAGTCCAGTATGAATTGGATGAGGAAAGCGACAGCATAGCCCCCCTGTTCGAAACAATCATCAAACATGTTGAGCCCTATCCCGACAGGGACGAAGACAGTCTGCAATTGCAGGTATCTACTCTTGCCTATGATGATTATATAGGCAGATTAGGAATAGGCAGGGTGACTGCAGGAACAATCAGGGAGGGGCAGACGGTTTCTGTTGCCAAGCATGACGGCAGTGTTGAAAAACAAAGGATATCCAACATTTTTGTCTATGAGGGCTTAAAACGGACCCAGGTGAAGGAAGCCTGCAGCGGGGATATAGCCGTAGTGTCGGGTATTCCAAATATATCGATAGGTGATACCATTTGCAGGGAAGACAAGGTCATACCCATGGAAACCATAAAAATCGAAGAACCTACCATGTCCATGAACTTTTTGATAAATACTTCGCCTTTTGCGGGCTTGTCCGGCAAATATGTCACAACCAGGCATCTGAAATCAAGGCTTGAAAAAGAGCTGGAAGTTAACGTAGGCCTCAGGGTTGAAGCCTTGGAGGGAGCAATTGACGGATACAAGGTATCGGGCAGGGGGGAGCTTCACTTGTCAATACTCCTTGAGAATATGAGAAGGGAAGGGTATGAGGTTTCCGTATCAAGACCTGAGGTTATCCTTAAAAAAATAGACGGGGTCATGATGGAGCCCGTTGAAAGGGTTGTTGTAAATGTGCCGGAAATATATTCAGGGTCTGTTATATCAAAGCTTAATTTAAGAAAAGGCATCATGGTTTCAATGATGCCTGTGGGCGGTTATGTAAAAATCGAGTATATGGTTCCTACCAGAGGCCTTTTGGGCTATCGAACGGAATTGATGAATGATTCCCACGGCGAGGGGACATTGGTGAGAATATTTGACCACTATGAAAAATATAAGGGGGAAATACCCCAAAGAACAAATGGGGTTTTAATATCCAGCGAACAAGGGGAAGCAGTTGCGTATGCTTTGAGCAATTTGGAAAGCAGGGGAATTCTCTTTGTTTCTCCCGGTGACAAGGTGTATGAAGGCATGATTATAGGAATGAATTCCCGGGGAGAAGATATTACGGTTAATCCCTGCAAAACAAAAAAGCAATCAAATATCAGGTCTTCGGCCTCCGATGATGCAATACAGCTTTCGCCGCCTAAAATCATGACCTTAGAGGCTGCCTTGGAATTTATAAATGATGATGAATTGGTCGAGTTAACACCGGATGCAATCAGGCTCAGAAAGAAATATTTAACCGAAATGGAAAGAAGGAAGCAGGCCAATAAGAAAATTTGAAAAAATTGAATTATTATGATACAATTAAAACAAATAAACTTGGGAGGGTTCTATGAAGGCTAAGGAATGTATGGTCCTGATGCAAAATATTTTGCAGTTGCTGGATGAAGGTATCCATGTGCTTGATAAGCATGGCAATACCATATTTTACAATGATGCCATGGCAGCTTTGGAAAAGATGGATTCCCGGGATGTTATCAAGAAACCTTTCAAGGATGTTTTTAAAGGGCTGAACAAGGAGACCAGCACTCTTTTAAAAGCTTTATATTCCCAAACCGTCACAAAGAACTTAAAACAAACATATTTAAACAAGGACGGGAAGGAGATTTCCACAATTAATACAACTGTGCCCGTCATGATGGACGGGGAGGTTATAGCAGCTATAGAAATTGCCAAGAACATAACAAAAATTGAGGAAATGTCCAAAACAATTTTAAAACTCCATGGTGAAATCGAAAAACCTGCAGAAGTTAAGCATAAAAAAGTAAAGAAATATAATTTTGACAATATCGTAGGTCAAAATGAAAAATTTTTGGATGTTATTGAAAAGGCCAAAAAATCTTCAAAAAATACCGCCTCTGTATTTATTTACGGCGAAACCGGAACAGGCAAGGAGCTTATTGCCCAGAGCATCCATTATGCCAGCTCCAGGAAGGACAAACCTTTTAAGGCGCAGAACTGTGCAGCCCTGCCGGAATCATTGTTGGAGAGCTTGCTTTTCGGGACTGCCAAGGGAGGCTTCACGGGAGCAGTGGACCGTCCGGGCTTGTTTGAACAGGCAAACGGGGGAACCCTTTTGTTGGATGAGATAAACTCCATGCCCTATGAACTCCAGCCTAAGCTTTTAAGGGTCCTCCAGGAAAACTACATAAGAAGGGTGGGGGGGTCAACGGAAATCCCCATTGATGTGAGGATAATAACAACATGTAACGAGAATCCGGAGAAAATTCTAAGAGAGGGTAAATTAAGAAAAGACTTATATTACAGGCTAAATGTAATCCAGTTAAATGTACCTCCCTTAAGAGAAAGATTAGATGATATATTGCTGCTTGCCAAAATGTTTGTGGACAAGCACAATATAAGATTTAACAAACAAATTACGGGTTTTTCCGATGATGCCCGTGACTTTCTCTTATCCTATGATTATCCCGGGAATGCCAGGGAACTTGAAAACATGATTATGTCAGCCATAAGCATGTGTGAAGACGATGACCATATTTTATGCAAGAGTCACTTTTCCCTTCCCCACACAGGCCATCATCAAATCGGCGACTATGATAAAATCAAAGATTCCGGCATAGACACATATTTGAACTCTTTAGAAAAAAATATAATTGAAAAAGCACTTATGGAAAATGACAACAATATTACGAGGGCATCAAGGGCATTAAAAATAAAACGTCAAACCTTGCAGCATAAAATCAAAAAATATAATATAAAAATATAAAAAAAGCAAAAATATTTGCACTTACATGCAAAAAAATTTGCTTTTTTTAATACTTTTTTGAAGGGACACCGGAAATATTTTCATTACCGGATGGAATAAATAGTTCTTTTTGAGATAAAATAAGGGAAATGTTGAAATTTGAAGGATTCTCAAGGGACACCAAACACATGTCTTTATTATTTATTCAACTCAACGCATTGGCATAAATATTGCTACATATATAAGCAAGTAATATAAAACAAAAGGAGGAGTAAAAAAATGCAAAACGTAAAAGTAATTATTTGGGGACTTGGCGCAATGGGCGGCGGCATGGCAAAGATGCTGCTCAACAAAAAAGGTGTTGACATTGTAGGTGTAGTAGGCAGAGGCGCTAAATTAGGCAAAAGCATGTACGACCTTTTAGAGGTTGAAAGAGGAGACAGGCCGGAAATATTAATCGGCACACCTGAGGAAGTAATAAAAGAAAAGGCAGCCGATGTTGTATTGTGCTGTACGGACTCCTTTACAAAGGAAGCTTTTGAAAGGTTAAAGTTCTGTTTGGAGAAAAAAATAAATGTTGTATCCAGTGCGGAAGAAATGGCATACCCGCAGGCTCAATCACCTGAGCTGGCAAAAGAGCTTGACAGGATAGCTAAGGAAAACGGAGTATCAATAATCGGAACAGGAATCAACCCGGGATTGATCATGGACTTGTTAGTTGTTGTTATGACCGGATGCTGTGAAACAATTGACCACATAACAGCAAGAAGGGTAAACTCCTTATCACCTTTCGGACCTGCCGTTATGCGCGAGCAAGGAATAGGTATAACAGTTGATGAATTTAAAAAAGGCGTTGAAGAAGGAACCTTATCAGGTCACGTTGGCTTCCATGAATCCATCAGCATGATTGCAGAAGGTATCGGCTGGAAAGTTGATAAAATAACTACTTCAATGGATCCAATCGTAACTGATGTTGACAGAAAATCACCTCACGGATTTGCTAAAGCAGGTAATGTTGCAGGAGTTGCAATGAAGGGTTACGGATATATAGACGGAGAATTAAAGATCGAAATGGATCACCCGCAGCAAATCGAACCTGAACAGGTTGGGGTACAGACTGGTGATTATGTAATAATTAAAGGAACACCCAACATCAATTTGGTAAACTCTCCTGAAGTACCCGGAGGAATCGGAACTATAGCAATGTGTGTAAACACAATTCCACACATCATAAATGCAAGACCGGGATTACATACAATGCTCACTATACCCGTACCAAGAGCTATAATGGGAGACATGAGAGATTTAATCGATCCCGAATGCAAAATAGTAAAATAGGCTGATAGAGTTTATATGACGCGATTTACCATATATGCTGCGAGGAAGTCATTTTAGCAGACTGAACTGAGGAGACAAGAGGTTAATGAGCCTGCAGCAGAAAAAACAATAAAAGGAGTGTTATAAGTGATAAAAAAAGGCACATGGGTTTTAATACATAGAAATGTTTTGGAACCTTCAGAAAGAGCACCTCAGGTTCCGGATGATACTAAAAAGGTACCATTGGAATTATGGGTGAAAGGATACTTGCAGGAAGATGCAAATATCGGCGATGAAGTAACTGTTTTGACAAGGACTAAACGTTTGGAAAAAGGTACTTTATTAGAGGCAAATCCATATTACAAGCATGATTTTGGCAAGTTTGTTCCTGAATTGTTACAAATCAGCGAACAAGTAAAAGAAATTTTATTTGGAGGTGCCGATAATGAGTAAGGATATGAGCTATGCAGCCGTGATGGCCAGAAGACCGGAAATAATGAAAAAGGCAGCAGGACTTGACTTTTCAAAATTTGAAAGCGGTTCAATTGCATTTGATTATGAACGGATGATGAAAGAAGCCGGATTTACCATTGAAGAAATTCAAAAAATCCAGTCACAATACGGAGTTGGAAATACACCTATAATTGAGCTGAGAAATATAACTGCTTTAGCAAGAAAACTTGCACCTGAAGGAAAAGGGGCAAGAATCTTCATAAAAGATGAAGCAGCAAACGCATCAGGGAGTTTTAAGGCCAGAAGAGCTTCAACAGCGGTGTACCAAGCCAAAAAATTAGGCTATAAGGGAGTTGTTACGGCTACAAGCGGTAACTACGGGGCAGCTGTCGCATCACAGGCAGCAATGCACGGGCTTAAATGTATAGTAGTCCAGGAGTGCTATGACTCAAAAGGTGTAGGCCAGCCTGAAATAATAGAAAAGGCAAGAAAATGCGAAGCATTGGGAGCAGAAGTCGTACAATTGTCAGTTGGTCCCGAATTATTCTATACCTTTTTGAGGATATTGGAAGAAACAGGATACTTTAACGCATCCTTGTACACACCTTTTGCAATTGCGGGAGTTGAAACCTTAGGTTATGAAATAGCAATGCAGTTTAGGGAAAAATACGATAAAGATCCCGATTATGTGGTAGTAACCAATGCCGGAGGCGGCAACCTTACGGGAACCGCAAGAGGACTTAAAAAAGCAGGAGCCCAATCGAAGATAGTTGCGGCAAGTGTTGATTTGTCCGGACTCCACATGGCAGCAGACACCCAGTTCAACAAAAAATCATTTACAACAGGCCATACAGGGTTTGGAATGCCGTTTACGACTTGGCCGGACCGTTCGGATGTACCTCGTTCTGCTGCAAGACCCTTAAGATATATGGACAGATATTTAACAGTTCACCAAGGCGAAGTGTTCTACATGACGGAAGTATTGGCAACTCTTGAAGGCTTGGAAAAGGGTCCTGCAGGAAATACAGCCCTTACGGCTGCATTTGCCTTAGCACAGGAATTAGACCAAGACAAAATGATAGTTGTTCAGGAAACCGAGTATACGGGAGCAGGCAAGCACATCCAACCACAGCTTTCATTCGCAAGAGACAACGGAATTGAACTTAAATTCGGCGATCCAAAGGACGAAGTGCCGGGGAAAAATATAATCTTGCCTTCACATCCTTCATTAATTAAAGTAAATGATGCCGACCTGGTTCATATGAGAAAGTCACTGATTAAGAACGCAATAGCTAATTACAAGGTGACACCGACGGAGGAAGATATAGAATTCCTTGCATTAGAAACAAATGCGGATGTAGAATTTGTAAAGAGCGTATTAGCAGAATTGTAAAATAATTAACAAAATAGGCGTATGAGTGTACGCCTATTTTGAAATAAGTAGAGGAGGTTATTTATGAAAAGAGCTGATGATTTTGAACAAAGAAGAGCTCATTTAGCGAATCTTACAGATGAAGAGCTATACGAAAGATTTTGGAAATTAGCAAATGAAATTGTCGACCCTCTGTTGGAATTAGGGAAAAAGAATACAACACCATCCATTGAAAGGAGCATCCTGCTTCGAATGGGCTTTTCCAGCCTTGAAGTTAAACCTATAGTGGAAGGAGTAATGAACAAGGGTTTAATGGGAAAAGGGGCCGGAAATGTTGTGTGGAGGCTATCCAAAAAATTAGGCTGCTCGGTGCGTGAGGCAGGCTTGTTATTAGCAGAAGGCAAGCACTGGGATGATGTTGACACTTTGTTTTAAGGAGGGAAAAGAATGAAACTTGATCCTAACAAGAAGTTAGATATTAAAGAATTGTTGAAAGACTTAGATAAATATGAGCCAAGACGACGGGGATGGCATTGGAGAGATGGAAGAAACGAAAAAAGAATCGTAGGTGATTTTGAGTATCACGAAACATCGGAAGGCTTAAAGAATTCGGTTCCCCTTCCCGGAAGCAGGGGCTTTGGATATATCGACCCCCAGCCTGACTGTGTGATAACTACTGAAATAGCTTCAGGAAGATTCGAAGATGATATAAGAAGAATGCGTATGGCCGCATGGCACGGAGCTGACCATATCATGGTAATAAGGACAGCCGGACAGTCACATATTGACTCATTGCTTGAAGGTACCAACCAGGGTATCGGCGGCATCATGGTTACAAGAAAACAAGTAAGGGCTTCAAGAAAAGCTTGTGATTTAATTGAAGATGAAGTGGGTCGTCCGATTAATTTCCACTCATACATTTCAGGAGTTGCAGGTCCCGACATAGCTGTTATGTTTGCCGAAGAAGGCGTTAACGGCGCCCACCAGGACCCCCAATACAATGTATTGTACAGAAATGTTAACATGGTGAGAAGCTTTGTTGATGCCTGTGAAGCTAAAAAAGTAATGGCCTGGGCAGACATGCTTCAAATAGACGGAGCCCACAATGCCAATGCAACAGCTATGAAGGCCTGGAAGGTTATGCCCGAATTAATGGTACAGCATGCTATCAATACTGCTTTTTCCGTAAGAGTAGGCATAAAACCCGAAAACATAGCATTGTCTACAGTACCCCCGACAGCTCCGCCCGCACCCTGCATGAGATTAGACCTGCCATATGCGGTTGCTCTTCGTGACTTGTTCAGGGATTACAAGATGAGAGCTCAGCAAAATACAAAATACATGGAATCGGATACCCGTGAAGCAGCTGTAACTCATACATTAAACATGGTAATATCAAGGCTTACAAGTGCCGATATCCAGTCAACCATCACTCCTGACGAGGGAAGAAACGTGCCATGGCACTACAACAACATTGCAGGAGTAATGACTGCAAAACAAGCCCTTACAGGCATGGACGGCTTCAGAGAAATGGTTAAACTTGACAGGGAAGGACCCTTAGGCAAGGAAGTAAGAGAGCTTAAAGAAAGAGCCATCCTCTTTATGGAAGAAATACTTGAAGTAGGCGGATACTTTAAGGCCGTTGAGCAGGGCTTCTTCGTTGACAGCGGTAAATATCCGGAGAGAAACGGAGACGGTATCGCTCGTCAGATAGAAGGCGGAATCGGTTACGGTTTCATATATGAAAGAGACGAGGATTACTTTGCTCCCGTATCTGTTCATTACGGTTACAACAATGTACCTGCCGAATTTAAAAAGGCAAGTGATGCCATAGGCGGAGATACCTTTGAAGACCGTTCCAAGATCCAGTATATCGATGAGTTGGATGAGAATGACAATGTGAATGTAAGACTTAATGAATTAGAAAAATACTATGACACTAACTTAGTTAAGCCTGAAGTTGAATGGAGGGCTGACGGAACCGTATTGTTGACAATATTCCTGCCCTTAGATGAAAGGACAGCGGAATTTGCTGCTATTAAATGCGGTGAAAAAATGGGTCTGGAAGATGTTACCGTTGTTCATAAACAATGCATACATCCATCAGAAGGAACCTTCTGCGAAGTTAAAGGAAAAGTAAACTTTGACATAAATATTGATGAGTTAGTGATTCCTGAAAAACCACATGTTTTATCTGAAGCAGAAATAAGAGAAGACATTCAAAACAAACCTATGTTTGTTGTTGCAGCAACAGTAGGAGAAGACGAGCACTCAGTGGGACTTAAAGAAACCTTGGACATCAAGCACGGCGGAATAGAAGGATTTGGTATTAAATACGCATACCTGGGAACTTCATGCCCCGTTGAAAAGTTGGTTGATGCTGCTATCGAAACCAATGCCGATGCCATCCTCTTAAGTACGATTATCACCCATGATGATGTTCACATTAAGAATATGAAGAAGGTTCACGACTTAGCAATAGAAAAGGGCATCAGGGACAAGGTGATTATTGTCTGCGGCGGAACTCAGGTTACCAATGAAATTGCGAAAGAAGCAGGATTGGACGCAGGTTTTGGAAGAGGCACCCACGGTATTGACGTTGCAAGCTTCTTAGTTGAGAGAAGAAGGGAAATGAACGCATAATGAAAGCAGATGTATTGGTGGCTGAAATAGGGAGCACCACTACAGTAGTTAATGCATTCAATGGGATAGGTACCGGGAACCCTGCCTTTATCGGGCAGGGTCAGGCACCTACGAGTGTAACTGAGGGTGACGTAACAATAGGGCTTAAGGGCGCTATCGATGATTTAAGGAAAAACCTGCAGGCAGATACATTAACATGGGATGATATGTTAGCTACTAGTAGTGCTGCAGGCGGTTTGAAAATGACCGTTCACGGGCTTGTATATGATATGACGGTCCGGGCGGCTAAGGAAGCCGCATTAGGGGCCGGAGGAATCATAAAGATGATTACTTCAGGCAGGCTCAGAAGAACAGATTTAAATAAGATAAGGGAAATTAATCCCAACATCATCCTGGTAGCAGGCGGCGTGGATTACGGAGAAAGAGATACAGCCCTTTACAATATGGAAATGATTTTGTCCATGGGTTTAAAGATACCGATAATTTATGCCGGAAATGTTGAAAACCAGGAAGAAGTCTGCCTTATGTGCGAAGAAGCCGATAATCAGGTTTACATCGTAGAAAATGTATATCCAAAAATTGATACATTGGTAGTAGAGCCTACAAGAAAAATAATTCAAGATGCTTTTGAGGAGCATATTATACATGCACCCGGGATGGCCAAGGTCAGAGACCTGGTTAAAGGGCCCATAATTCCTACTCCCGGAGCAGTTATGGAAGCCGCTAAGGTATTAAAGGAAGAAATAGGAGACCTTATAATATTTGACGTGGGAGGGGCAACAACAGACCTTCATTCCGTAACCGAAGGCTCCAGCGAAATAAATTCAATATTAATCAGTCCCGAGCCCGTGGCAAAAAGAACGGTTGAAGGAGACTTGGGCGTCTATGTGAACGTCAGTCACATTGTTGAAAAAATAGGCATGGAAAATTTGATAAAAGAATTTCCCGATGCCCAAGAGCTTTTGGATAACTATAAGCCTATTCCCGTAACCGACAGGGAGAAGCAATTTGTTGAAAGGCTTACCAGGGAGGCTGTACATACTTCTTTGGAAAGGCATGCGGGAAAGCTAAGATACTTTTATACCGCCTCCGGTAAAAAAACCGTTGCGGAGGGGAAGGATTTAACCGCAATTCAATACATCATAGGAACCGGCGGAGCTTTGACAAGGCTGCCCGGTAAAAAAGAAATTTTAGAATCGGTTAAAATATTGGCTAAAGAGCGTGAATTGTACCCTGCCGAATCTGCCAAGGTCTTGATAGATGAAGACTATATCCTGTCTTCTTTGGGAGTTTTATCGAAAAGCTACTTGAATGATGCTTTGCTCCTTATGAAAAATAGTTTAAGAATGTAGGTGATAGTATGTATCCAAGGTTAGTAATCGACTTAAAAAAGGTAAAGAACAATCTTGACAGAATTACGGAAATGGTTAAAGGCACAGGCTGCTCCCTTATGATCGTAACGAAAGGTTATTCAGCCGATATGGAAATATTCAGGCTGTTGGATGAATCGGATATTGATTATCTGGCTGATTCCCGCATTCAAAACCTTAAAAAATACGAAGGAAGCAAGAAGGAAAGAGTATTATTAAGGCTTCCCATGAATTCGGAAACAGATGAGGTAGTTAAGTATTCGGAGATTTCTTTAAACTCTGAATTAAAGACCATAAAAAACCTGAACGAGTCGGCAGGTAAACAAGGCAAGGTTCATAAAATCATTCTGATGATTGATTTGGGAGACTTGAGAGAAGGAATATTCTTCAAGAATGAAGATGAAATATTCAATGCGGTGGAAGAAATACTAAGGCTAAAGAATATCCAGCTCTTTGGAATCGGAGTAAACCTTACCTGTTACGGGGCAGTTATTCCCCAGAAGGACAATCTTTCCGTCCTTGTTGAAATTGCAAGGAAGATTGAAAAGAAATTCGATATAAAATTGCAAATGATATCGGGAGGAAATTCAAGTTCCATTCATCTGATAGGCAAGGGCCAACTGCCGGAAGGAATCAATAATTTAAGAGTAGGGGAAGCCTTCCTCTTGGGCGGTGAAACTGCCTACAGCCAGAAACTGAAAGGTTTCTATGACGATGCCTTCACATTGGAAGCGGAAATAATCGAGTTGAAAGAAAAACAATCGGTGCCCATAGGGGAAACAGGGGTGGATGCTTTTGGAAACAAACCTGTTTATGAAGACAGGGGCATAATCAAGAGAGCCATAATAGCAGTAGGCAGACAGGACGCAGATCCTGATAACCTGCATCCTATAGACTCAAAAATAGATATTTTGGGAGCAAGCTCGGACCACTTGATACTTGATGTGTCAAAGTCAGACAGGGAGTATGAGGTGGGAGATATCGTAAGCTTCAAACTCAGTTATTCAAGCTTGTTAAGAGCTACGACAAGCGGATTCGTAGCCAGAGTATATAAATAAAATTTTAGGGACGGTTCTTTTCGTTCTCAATACCTTAATAAATTCAGGAAATAACAGAAAGGTTGAGAACGAAAAGAACCGTCCCTAAAATTTTAATTCTTCGATTGTTTTAGCTATGCTGTGGGTTATGGGCTGCCATTCGATTTTCTTGAATTTCAGCAAGGCTGCTATGGAAATGGGCAGGTAGGTAAAAATAAATACTGGAAATGAAAACATGTATTTTATTTTTTTTACCTTAGGGGCATTTATCTTTTTCCATTCCGTTACGGTTGTTATCAGCCCCAATACAAACAATACCATGTAGGAATTCAAGACTGACAAGAGTATGGCACCTAAGGTTTCTTCCATTAACCAAGGATAGGTGTCAATACTTATCAAGCCTGCCAGAAAAACGGCCAGGTTGACGGCTACGCTGACTAAGGTCAGGAATAAAGCAGGCATTATGGTTACAAACATATCGTAGCAGTAAAAGCTTTTTTTAGTAAATATGGCCTTTATCAGGTCTAAGCCGTATTTGGCAAATACCTGATAAAATCCTTTGGCCCACCTTAACCTTTGATTCCATGACTGTTTAAACTTGTAAGGCTGCTCATCATAAACAACTGCATTTCCGCAGTAGCCGATTTTTTCCCCTCTGATGGCATTATCTATTGTAAATTCAATATCTTCCGTAAGGAGGTGGTGTTTCCATCCCTTGTTTTTTCGTATTATGTCGTCACTCACCAAAAAACCGGTACCTGATATGGCGCAGCCGGTATTTAATATCATTCTTGGATTATTCAGGTACTTGGCTTCTCTTAAAAACCAAAGGGAATATCCCGCTGACAGCCAGTTTGTATCATAATTTTTGGAATTTCTGTAGCTGGTGATAATTTTGTAGCCATTATCAAACACTTTATTCATTTCACCTACATAGTTTTCATCCAATAAATTATCTGCATCGAATACAAAGTAGGCTTCGTAGCCCTTATTCAAATTTAATATATTCTTAAAGGCATAATCCAAGGCGTAACCCTTTCCTATCAAGTGCTTATTGAATCTTTCAAATATATAGGCTCCTGCATTTTTAGCCACTTCAGCCGTATTGTCCGTACAATTGTCTGCCACAACATATATATCCAACAACTCATCCGGATAGTTTTGCTTTTTTATGCTGTTAATTAACTGACCTATAACGGCACTTTCGTTTCTTGCAGCTATAACCACCGCGTATTTATGGTTTTTGGAAGCATACAAGTTCTTGCTTTTTTTTGATAAGGCCAAGAGGACATAATATATTTGATATGAATAAAAAGCCGTGAATATAATAAAAATCGTTAAGTTGAATATCCTGATGAACGAAAGCAATTTATACCTCCATTACTTTTTACTGTGACTATAAACACTTGTCTTAAAGAAATCAATTAAGCCTTCCTTAAACATTTATTAAAAAAAACTACAGTTCCGGTTTCCGTGAAAGTAGTTTTATTGTTTCTATATTATATTTTTTTATGCTTTGATACTCTGCCTATATTTTCCTCAGTTATCAAGCTTTATATCGAATGAAGGCAATTTATTGAATTGACACTTTTGTTTTCATCTATTATACTATAGGTAAAAGAATGAATTGGGAGTGTATAACAAAAATGGATGATGACTGTATAAGTCAGGTCGCTATATTAGTATTTGTTTTATTGTTATCTGCATATTTTTCAGCAACGGAAGCAGCTTTTCAAAGATTTAACAAGTCAAGAATGAGAAACTTGGCAGCAAACAATAAGAAGGCAGAATTGGTTTTAAAGCTGGAAGATGATTATGACAACCTGATGTCAACCATAATAATTTTAAGAAGCATCCTTAATGTAACGGCGGCATCATTGTTTATTCTTATTTTTTCAAAGCTTTTTATTAAAAACGGTCTTTTGATTTCAACCCTTGCAGCAATTCTGACGGTGATGATTGCAGGTGAATTGATACCTAAGGGGTTGGCAAATATGGTTCCGGAGAAGGCTGCGATCATTTGCGCCCCTCCCATGAGATTATTCATGAAGATATGTTGGCCGGTCAATTTACTCCTTGCAAATGTGAAGAAAGTTGTGTATAAAGTTTTCAAAGCTGAAGAACAACCTTCCCTTTATGAAGATGAACTGCGTACCATGCTGGACGAAGTGGAAAATGAAGGTGTATTAGACAAGGATGAAAGTGATTTGATTCGCTCGGCCATCGAGTTTAATGAAACCGTGGCAGAGGACATATATACCCCTCGAATTGACATTGTAGGTATTGAAGAAAACGAAAGCTTGGACTCAATCAAGGAAAAGTTCATTTTAAGCGGTTATTCAAGGCTCCCGGTCTTTTCGGGAGATATGGACAACATTATCGGAGTACTCCATGAGAAAGATTTTTACCAGGCTTTAACCAGAAAAGAAAAAGATATCAAAAAATATATAACAAAAACCATTTTCATCACGCCAAACAAGAAAATATCCGAGCTCTTAAAAGAACTCCAGCTGTCCAAAGCACATATGGCCATTGTAATAGATGAATACGGCGGGACCGAAGGTCTGGTTACAATGGAGGATATTATCGAAGAGTTAGTCGGCGAAATATGGGACGAACATGACGAAGTAATTGAATGGTTCAAGAAAATCGGAGATGACAAATACCTGATTTCCTGCAATGCGGATATTGATGACATGCTGGATTTGTTTGGGATTGAGCTTGACGAGGACCTTGATATTACAACGGTCAATGGGTTTGTAACCATGTTGTTTGAAGGAATACCTGAAGAGGGGGGCAAGATTGCTTACAAAGACCTGGATATAACCGTCACTAAGGCGGAAGCTAAAAGGGTTATAGAGATTCAGGTTGAAAGAATTAAAGCCGGAGAATCCCTTCGCTCTGTAGGAATTAAATAGAATAATCATACAATCTGTATGAATTAATGATAAAGACAGGCATATTAATTAATATGTCTGTTTTATTTTCGCTATATGGCAATGGGATGATAAGGGGACGGGATGACAAGGGGACGGGGGTAGTGCCATCAAGTGGGACAAAAAAGGACCGTCCCCACTGTCCCAGAAGGAAGGGTAGCATGAATAAATTATGGTTAGGATTAATTTTTTTGGGGTTATTGTTTTCTTTTATCAACAAAAGTCCCCAAACGGTCACGAATGTTCTTTTTTTTGAAATAGAAAAATCAGTGGACCTGATATTAAATTTAATCTCCATCATGGCTTTTTGGACCGGCTTGATGCGGGTGGCGGAAAAAACAAATATATTAAATAAATTGTCATCAGCTTTAAAACCTTTTGTGGGATATTTGTTCGAGGATGTTCAAAATAATCTCAAGGCCGTAAATGCCATTTTGTTGACATTAGCTGCCAACCTCATGGGAATTGGAAATTCTGCCACCGCCTTTGGCATAAAAGCTATGGAGGAAATGCAGAAGGCCAATTTAAACAAAAAAAGAGCCACCAATGCCATGTGCATGTTTTTGATAATCAATGTTTCATCAATTCAGCTGATACCCTTAAACATTATTAAATTAAGGGCTGATTCGGGGTCTTCAGCCCCTTCGGAAATTATGGTACCGACTTTGATAGTAACAATATTTTCAACCATGGTTGCAATAATATCAGGCAAGTATTTTGAAAGGAAAGGGTCATGAATATATCGGATATGATAATGCCTTTATTGATAGGCTTGATATTGTTTTACGGGGTATACAAGGGTGTCGATGTATATTCCGCATTTGTGGAGGGGGCAATGGATGGTACCAAATCTGCCTTGAAAATATTCCCCTACATATTGGCAATAATATTTGCTATCAATTTATTCATCCTGTCAGGGGCGGAAGACTTCATTGCTGGTATATTGAAACCTGTAACCTCATTTATAGGGTTTCCGGCAGAATTACTGTCATTGGTTTTGGTAAAGCCCCTGTCCGGAGGAGGGTCTCTTGGGACCTTTCAGACAGTTTTAGACACTTACGGTCCGGATTCCTATATCGGCCGGTGTGCATCGGTTATTATGGGTTCATCGGAAACAATATTCTACTCATGTGCAGTTTATTTCGGTTCCGTGGGAATTTCGGATTACAGGTATACTATAAGGGCGGGTCTTTTGTCGCATGCGGCAACCGTAACAGCTGCCTTGATTGTTTGCAGGTTAGTGTTCTGAGGCCCTTGAACCCTCATAAAACAAGTCTTGCCAAAAGGCAAAAACACCGGCCAGCAAAAATACATCTCCCACGCTTATTGATTTCGGAAATGGATAGGGGGGATGGAGGGTGATTATATCGCAGAGAAATTTTAATTTTGTTTCTTCAGTAAGCAGGGTATGGACCAAGTCTTTTCCCGACAGGAGAAACATTTTTTTTGCTTCGACATCAGTGAGGAGGTCAGGTACATATACGGGCATTTTAAAACCGTTTGCTGCTATTGCGGCAAAATTTAACAAGGCACCTGAAAAAAACAGCATCATGAAAGGATTTCTTATGTTTAACAAGGAAACATATATAAGGCTGAAATAGATGACCCAGTTGAGGGACAATATGCGAAGCAGGGTAAGGCCTGTGAATTTTTTAAATAAAAACTCAGCAGTAATCTTTATTACTGCCGCTAAAATCAACACCTTGTAGCCTCTAATATTCAGGTTGTAGCTTTTTAAGTCTAAACTTCTTTTTTTGCACAAGAGAACTATTATTGCCATCAAAATGGATAATATGGAAAAAAGTATTATTTCAAATAACATGAT
>JAAYOE010000074.1 GCA_012520455.1 Tissierellia bacterium | reverse complement strand
ATTTCAAAGTTTAAGGAAGTGTTTAAGGAAGAATTTGATTACAGCTCAAGTGATAAAATAAGCTTTAAGCTTCCGGATAAAAAATACGGGGCCTTGTATTTTGATGAAGACAATGACGGGGAGCTGGAAAAAAGTGAAAAGGTAGAAAAAGATGATATATTCAAATTAAAACAAATGAATTTAGTTTACTTTTATCCGGCTCCTGACCAGGTTGATGACGAAAAGACTATAGAAATTAAATACACGGCAGAAGACCGGGATGGAAATTTATATGAAGGTAAAATAAACATTGTCGTAAAATCTCTCTTAGATACATTGACCCTTGAAGAAGATGATGATTTCGGCCAAGAAGTAAAAGACTACTTAGATGAATTTGATGATTATGATTTTGAAATGATTTTATTCGAGAATATCGATAAAGATGGTGATTCGGATCTAAGAGTAGGAACAAGGTCGGTAATAGGTACTCAAATAAGTATGAGAAGATTAGTAAATGTAGAGTTTGTACCTGAAAGAGACTTTGATGGAACTACCTTCAAATACACGGTTACAACTGTCGATGACTTGCAGTTTATCGGACTGGTTAAAGTTGAAGTCGAGGATTAAACATATATAGAACCATTAAAGGGGTTGTCCTGCCGACAACCCCTTTTTTGTGACAAGGGGACGGGGGTAGTGTCATCTATTTTAAATTATTGATTTAAATCAATTTATTTTCTCATATATTTTGGTACAATATAAACATCAGAAAATAATAAAAGAAAGAAGGGAGAACTATGGCAGTATTTAATGATTTGGTCAATAAACTTTTTCCAACATTGGAAAAATTTGTTCCGGTTGTGGACCGGGTACATGGAAACCATCATCCGGAATTCCATGATGTCCGTAAGCTGTTTGACACCATCAAGGGGAAGTTGAAAGAAGCAGGAACAGTAAAAGCCGACCTGGGCGAAGAATTCACCAAGCTGCGTGAAATAACCAATAATTACACCGTTCCGGGAGATGTGTGCGAAAGCTATGAAGCAGTATACAAAATGTTATCCGAATTAGATGAAGCATACCATGCTTAAGGCAAAAGAGTTGGAATTACTACCCCTCATTAATTTTGAGGGGTGATTTTATAAGTTAACCGGCACAATGTTATTAATTTCTATTATATATAATAATTGGAACCAAGTATGGGGAACAAATTTTCATCAATTACCGTCCAAATGATATACCAAAAAAAGAGGTGGACAAGTGAAAAATAAGTTGCTAAAAAATATAATTTTGACAGCCGCAATAGGCGCAATGATTGCAATACCTGTTTTTGCTAAGAACATACTGCCTATATGGGCAAAGGATAATGTTTCTATAGATAAGGATGATACTGCCCGGCAGACTACTGAACCGGAGGATGCTAAAGAAATTATTGAAGAAACAGCTGATGATGTGATGAATGCCTTAAAAAATAAGGATGCAAAGGCTTTAGCGGACTATGTCCATCCTGAAAAAGGAGTAAGATTTACACCTTATACAAGGGTTTCACCTGAAAATGATATGATAGTAAGCAAAGAAGATATTTTGGTCTTCTTTGAAGATGAAAATTTGTATTTATGGGGCTATTATGACGGCAGCGGAGAAGAAATCAAGCTGACCCCAGCCCAATACTATGATGAATTTGTATACTCCGAAGATTTCATTAATGCAAAAGAAATCGGATACAAT
>JAAYOE010000073.1 GCA_012520455.1 Tissierellia bacterium | reverse complement strand
TCATCAACCCTTACTCCGCCGATTGTGCTCCATGCGCTGAATTCATTTTGAACTATATAGAAAGGAGCTTCGGTTATAGGTGATAAATACATGGGCTCTTTTCCGAACTGTGCATCGAATCCTGCGGCAACAAGTTCATTATATTTGTCAACAGTTTCTTTTAAGTTTTCCATTCCGAAGAATTCTGCAAGTTCTTCAATGGTATCTGCTTTATATACCCATCCTTCTTTGATGCCTTCTTCTAAATCAGCATCAAGGTTAGTTAATATTCTGCCTTTGAAGTATTCTCCTATAACCCAATCATCCGGGGCGCCTTTGGCTCTCGTATATTCATATAAACCTATATCTCTCATGGCATTTACATATGCCTGGTCTACAACTGCGTAAAACGGGCTGTGGCGCATAATAGGCTCACTGCCATAGGACATCGGATAATCTACCAGCTTTCCTTCGTCCATGAAACGGTTACCCTGAGCATCAACGTTCAATGCACCGTAGAAACCAAACTTAAAGGCTGTATTTTGGTCATATTTATCTTGTTTTGCACTTCTTATCGCCTTGGTATTTGTACCGCCGTATTCATTTCCGCAAAGGCCAAAGGTTTTATCAATCATAGCTCCTACTTCTTGTGCCATTCTGATACCATCGCCTGTGCTCAATGAGCCTCCGGCAGGGTTGAATTTTGCGCCTGAGAAATGTTCGGCAATCATTTGTCTGTTTCCTATAAAACCGCCTGTTGACAGAATAACTGCATCTGCATAAATGGTAACTTTTGTTCCGTCTCTTTTCTCAGCTTCAATACCAACAACCTTATCGCCTTCAGTTATAAGTTTTTTACCTACCGTATTGAACAGTACGTCCACACCATCTTCTTCTAAAGTCTTTTCCCAAATATTAATTCTTTCAGAGTAGGGGGTTAATATCAGGTGGAATCCGCCGTATTCACCTTTGAAAGGAGTTTCAAACCTGAAGTTTGCTTCCTGAAATTCATAACCCATTTCCATCAATTGAGTTACTGCTTCAGAGGAAGTTTCCAGACTTCTCCTTACTAACGGGGCATTTACGGACCATTTTGAATAATCCATCATGTGGAAAAATGCTTTATCAACGGTAAGTTTGGAATTTTGGGCCCTTAATACAGGAGTGTCAATGGCAAAAGGTCCTGATACTCTTAAACCGTTTGTTACTGCAATTGAAGCACCTTTTTCAACGGCCATTACTTTTGCTCCTTGGGCTGCAGCGTTGTGTGCTGCCATGAAACCGGAAGCACCCATACCTACAATTACAACATCAACTGTATATTCTTCGTCAGGTCCGGCTTCTTTTGTAACTTTATTTGCTCTTAAGGCACTTACATCTCCACCGGCTTTTTCTACTGCCTTGGAAACGGCATTCATGACAGCCATGCTTGACATTGTTGCACCGCTTACTACGTCAACACCCAAGCTTTGGTTATCAATGATATCCTTTATTACTTGTTTTTCTACCATTGCTACCAATTCCGGAGTTTCATTATGCTCTGTTATTTTAATGTCTGTTATTTTTGTATCAGAAAAAGTTGTTTCTACATTAACATAAGACAGATAACCATAAACTTTTTCTGAGTAGGTGCCTGCTTTATAGGATTGTGTTACCGGTTCCTGTTCTACAACATCGGGTTCTTCCGGTTGTTCAGGTTGTTGAGCTGCAGGCGGCTCTTGGCTTGCCGGCGGAGTGCTGCAACCGCTAACCATTGAAACAATCATCAATAAAGCAAGCAATAGGCTTAAGTACTTTTTGATTCTTTTCATTTTTTCCTCCTATACCCTTGGTTATATTTTTAACTTAATCCTGAGTATAAACTATGAACATAGTTTAGAGTCAAGGGGAAAAATAAAAAATTATCAACCTTCGATAGGGACATATAAGATTTCTATATCATTTCCATATTCATCAAGGTTAAGAAATGTGGGAAAGAGTATGACATCTCCTCTTATGCGAAGATTATACTTGTCCAAATATTCGAAAAGATCATAATAGGATTCTATTGTCTGGCTTTTGCTTCTGCACACCTTGCGTTGATAGTAGACGCATTTTCCTAATTCTATCCTTTTTATTTTTCTTTTATCACACTTTTTCAGCAAATGTTCTTCGGATACAGGCAGGGCAAAGCAATAGCTGGGGTTAGTAGATTTGCTGCCTCCCATCAGCTCATCTTTTTTGATTATTCTTGCACAGGAGGCTATGGGCATCACATCGGCAAAACATTTAAGTTCTGTTCTATTTTCATTTGATATGTCAAAATCTATTCCGTTTGAAGCTAAAACATAAAGGTAATCTTCCATAAACTCAATTCTGAAGTTATTATCAGGTTTCGAATTTAATAAAGAAAGTGCTTTGTTTATTTTTTTCATTCGGCTGTTCATAATATTAATTTCTATTTGCAGTTCTTCTTTTTTCTTTTCTAAAGAATTAATAAACATGCTGCCGGATTGTTTTTTATCTATGATTTGAACAGCTTTTTTAATTGTAAATCCATATTCTAAAAGACTTCGAAAGGCATTTACTCTAAAGGCATCCCACCTGGTGAAATACCTGTAACCATTTTCTTCTTTGTGGACCTTAAGCAAGCCATATTTTTCGTAAAACCGGACCTTTGACTGAGTTAATCCGGTCATGTTGGCAAACTGACTTATTTTATACATCAATTACCTCCTATTAATTTTAGCTAAGGAATTTTTTAGTTATTATAACATATACATCAAAAAATTCAATTAATGTTGTCAAATGAGATAAGATTTGATAAGTGTGATTTGTTTTTCAACAATTAATGTGTTAGAATTTAACTGATTGTGACCGGCATCGTAACATATAGGAAAAGATAAATATATTAATATTACTATATGAATTGTAATAAATCAAAAATCATTATATAATATAAATGACTGCAAGAGATTGGAATATTATTAATAATAACATACGACAGGAGGATTTTATGAAATATTTAGCTAAAGATGACAGTAAATGTATCCAATGCGGAGCTTGTGAAAGCATATGCTCTAAAACATATTTTAAAGAGGATAATCCGGAAAAGTCCTGCATACAAATCAATAAGGAAGGCAGCCCTGAAATAAATGTTTGTAATCAGTGCGGAGAATGCATCGATATTTGTCCTGTTATGGCGATAAAGAGGGACAAGTCTGGTGTGGTAAGAATTGATAAGAAGATTTGCGTCGGTTGTTTTATGTGTGTGGGATTTTGCCCTCAGCTGTCCATGAGGCAGCATGATGATTATATTGAACCTTTTAAATGTATCGCATGCGGACTATGTGCCAAGGAATGCCCCACAGGAGCAATTTATATAGCAGAAAGAAGCGATGAAGAAGCAAGAGAAATGCCATTAGATAAGGTTTTTAACAGATAGGAGGACGAAATGGATATTACTAAAATGAAAGAGAATCATAAAGTCTTAGCCGAATATAAGTATGAACCGGGACAAATAGACAAAGGATATACAAACAGAACACTCTATGTTAATATTTCGGACAATACTATAAGCTCAAAGCCGGTAACACAAATGATGAAAGAAAAATTTGTGGGCGGGAAGGGTTTTGGCCTTTGGTATCTGTGGAATGCGACAACTCCTGAGACAAGGTGGGATGACCCTGAAAATGAAATAATTATTGCAGGAGGCCCTGCCTGCGGCATAACTCAATATGCAGGGGCAGGAAAATCATTGGTATGCAGTATTTCACCCTTGACGGATATACCCATAGATTCAAATGTTGGCGGATTTTTCGGACCCCTTTTGAAATTCTCCGGCTGGGATGCTCTTGAAATACAGGGCAAATCCGATAAGGATATAATTGTATATATTGATGGGAATAAGGGCCTTGTAACAATTGAAGAAGCACCCCTGGAAGCTTTTGATGCTCATGTTTTGGGAGAGCAGCTTACCGAAATGTATGCGGATAATGAAGCTGATAAAAGAAATGTAGCTGTTGTAACTGCAGGAAGCGGAGCCGAGCATTCCCGGTTTGGAATTTTAAATTTCACCTTCTATGACCCCAGAAGAAAAGTAACAAGACTAAAACAAGCAGGCAGGGGCGGAATAGGAACCGTATTCAGAAATAAAAAGATTAAGGCCTTGATTGTAAAATTCAACGGCGTAAAAGGCAATTTAAATAATACATTTGACCAGTCCATAGTAAATAAAACAGGAATAAAATATCATAAGGAAATTCATGACTTAGACCACTTGCAAAACAATATGCGTAAAATAGGGACAGCAAATATTATTGAGGTAATGGATGCCTATGACTTGCTTCCGGTTATGAACTTCCAGTATGGGAGCCATCCGGACACGGAAAAAATCAAATCCACGGTATTTATTGAAAAATATTTGACCCAGGGAGTTCAAGACGGGTGCTGGTACGGGTGTTCAATGGCTTGTGCCAAGGCTGCGGATAATTTCCTTATTAAAACAGGACCTTATAAGGGACACAGGGTTACTGTCGATGGTCCCGAGTATGAAAATGCAGCAGGCTTGGGATCAAACTGTGCCATCTTTGACCCGGAGGCAATTTTGGAACTGAACTTCTATTGTGATACCTATGGAATAGATACAATTTCATTCGGTACTGCAACCGCTTTTGCAATGGAGTGCTATGAAAGAGGTATAATCAACAAGGAAATTACAGGCGGTTTAGAATTGAATTACGGTAACTTTTATGCATCAGTTGAACTCTTGCACCAGATGGCCAGGGGAGAAGGCTTTGGAACGGTGGTAGGTCAGGGAGTTCACAGGATGAAAAAATTATTCGTTGAAAAATACGGAGCTGATGAAGAATTCTTATTTGATATTGGAATGGAGCAAAAAGGCCTTGAATACTCCGAATACAACTCGAAAGAATCTTTGGCTCAGCAGGGAGGATACGGTTTAACCAACAAGGGCCCTCAGCATGATGAAGCATGGCTGATTTTCATGGATATGGTAAACAATCAAATACCAACCTTTGAAGATAAGGCAGAAGCTCTTCATTACTTCCCCATGTTCCGAACCTGGTTCGGCTTGTATGGTTTCTGCAAGCTTCCCTGGAATGACATAGTTCCTGCCGACAATAAATATACCGATGAGCCTGCAAAGGTGCCGGAACATGTTCAAAATTATCTGGATGTGGTATATGGTGTCACAGGCAAGAAATTAACCGTTGATGACATGATAAAAGAATCTGAAAGGGTTTATAACTTCCAGAGAATTTT
>JAAYOE010000072.1 GCA_012520455.1 Tissierellia bacterium | reverse complement strand
TTTTTTTCAGGGACGGTTCTTTTCGTTCTCAGAATTTGACTTTTGGGTCACTTTGATGACAGTACCCCCGTCCCCTTGTCACTTTGATGACAGTACCCCCGTCCCCTTGTCATTTTATTTGAATTTTACGATGGTGACACCGTCGCCCCCTTCGTTGAAGGTACCTAATCTTGATTCTTTAACATGTTTGTGGTTTTTTAAAAACTGTGTCACTCCTTCCCGGAGGACTCCCGTACCCTTGCCGTGAATAACCTGGACTTCATTTAAATTTGACATAAAGGCATCATCCAAGTATTTATCAAGCTCCAGCAGGGCTTCATCAAGATTGTAGCCTCTCAGGTCTATTTTAGGATTAATCGATGAAGTCTTTAATTTAACCATCCTTTGGCCGGCATTTTTTTGTTTTATTTCTTCATCGGATTTTATTTTCATCAGATCTGATTTTTTAACCTTTGTTTTAATAAGGCCTATTTGAACCGTCACGGTCTGGGAATCGTCCACATCCGAAATAATATATCCCTTTTGATTTAAACTTCTGACAGCAACCGCATCCCCCCTCTTTAAGGGTGTTTCGGTATCATATGTATCTTCTTCGGCAATTTGGTCCGAATAAATATTTTCGGATAATTCCTTTGTTTTTTCATTTAAGACCTGTCTCAATTCATTCACCCGGCGGTTCTTGTCTTTATCCATTTCAAGGTGGAGTTTTCTTAACTCCCTGATGATTTCGGCAGCTTCTTTTTTGGCATTCTCAATTATTTTTCTTGCCTCATAGTTAGCTTGATCAACAATTTTTTCGCTTTTTTCCAGTGATTTTCTTTCCTTGTCTAAAAAATCCCTGTGCTTTTTCTTGCTTTCTGATTCCAGCCTGTCGATTTCCTGCTTTTTCTCTTCAATATAAATCCGGTTTTCTTCAATTTCTTTTAAGGCATCTTCAAATTCTATCTTGTCGGTTTCCATGTTTTGCTTTGCCTTATCGATGATTTCCCGGTCCAGTCCTAATTTTTTCGATATTTCAAAGGCATTGGATTTTCCCGGTACCCCGATTAAAAGCTTGTAGGTGGGACTTAAGGTTTCAACATCAAATTCCACGCTGCCGTTTATTACTCCTTCGGTTGTCAGGGCGTACAATTTCAGTTCTGCATAATGGGTGGTTGCGGCAGTCACAATCCTTCTCTCATGGAGGGTGTCAAGTATTGCAATTGCTAATGCTGCCCCTTCAGTAGGGTCCGTTCCTGCCCCTAACTCATCGAAAAGTACAAATGACCTATCATCTACCTCCTTGAGTATTTTTACAATATTTGTCATATGAGAAGAAAATGTGCTCAGGCTTTGCTCAATGCTCTGCTCATCCCCTATATCGGCATAGACAGCGCTGAAAACCGATATTTCCGTCCCATATTCAGCAGGGAGATGAAGGCCTGCCATCCCCATAAGGGTGAAAAGACCCAAGGTTTTCAATGATACGGTTTTTCCCCCTGTATTAGGTCCGGTTATTATAAGGGTCCTGTATTCATCCCCCAGGACCGCATCAATGGCCACCACCGATTCCGGCGGTATGAGGGGGTGCCTTCCTTTTTTAATCCTTATGTAGCCCCTGTCATTTACCTTGGGCTCAATTCCGTTTATGCTTATGGCGTACTTCCCCTTGGCAAAAATAAAGTCTAAGTCTGTCAATATATCTTGATTGGTCAGCATTTCTCCGCTAATGTCCCCAATCATCATGCTGAGCTCCAAAAGTATCCTGTCGATTTCCTTTTTTTCTTCAATCTTTAAGTTGGAGATATCATTTGTCATTTCCACCACTGCCATGGGCTCTATAAAGAGGGTGGACCCTGTTGCCGACTGGTCATGGATAATGCCTTTAACCATGCTCCTGTATTCCTTCCTAACAGGGATTACATACCTGTCATTCCTCATGGTCACTATCGTTTCCTGGAGATATTTCTGCATGGAAGGTGAGCTGACGATTGAATTTATTTTATTTTTTATGGCATTGTTTTTAATCTGGATTTCCCTTCTTATCCGCTTAAGGTCCGGGCTGGCGTCATCGGCTATTTCTTCTTCGCTTATAACAACGGAATAGATTCTTTCTTCAATATCCTTGTTGGTATAAATACCTTGGCACAAGTCCTCCAGCAAATCATAATTCCTGTCGTCATTATTCAGGAGGACATAGTTTTTTAAAAGCCTTGCCGCCCTTAAGGTATCGGCACAATTCAAAAGACCCCGCAGGGATATAATTCCTCCTGCGGCTCCTCTTTTCACGTAGTCCTTTATATCATGAATTCCTCCTAAGGGAGGTGAACCTTTTTCAATGATTATGGAAAGGGCCTGGGCTGTCTGTTTCTGCTTGAACCTTACCCCTTCAAGGCTGTGAGAGGTATCCAGCTTGTATGCCTCTTCTTTTCCCAGCCGGGTTTCAGCAAAACCGGCAACCTTTTCAATTATTTTATCAAATTCCAGAACTGATTTAGATTTTTGCTTCATTCCTATTCCTTTCATAAAATGTATGTCATTATTACAAACTGTTTTGATATGAAAACACGTTAGTGCTATTGATACGAATAACTCGAAGGGTGTCATTGCCATGAATCACCCACAAACTGTCATTCTGAGAGCTTTAGCTCGAAGAATCTCATGAGATCCTTCGCTTACGCTCAGGATGACAAGATGGTGCTCAGTACGACAAGAGGGTTCTCAGGATGATAGGCATATCCCCCGGAATCACACTACAGTACATTCTTCAGATAGTGGCCCCGGGTAAACTTGTTTTCCTCCAAAGCATAATTACTTTTTAACCCCTTTATTTCACTATAAAGTGCATCGATTATAACTCCCGCATCCTCCAAGTATTTTGTATCAACCAGAAAATAATCAATGTTTTTATCGGCAAAATCAGCTGCTATTCCTATTATGGTCAGGGGCACGCTGTTGTATATGTAAGTGAGTTTGTTCTGCCTTTCGATATTGAAATGAACTCCTTTTCGGTCTCTTAACTGAAACTTGTCCCTGTAAGTGCATTTTTCACAGTCCCGGAGGTTTTTACAATTACTTAGCACTGACATGGGACAGTTTTTCATCACCATGAGCTGAACATATTCATGGGCGGCGATTTCAGACTTTAAGGAAGTGTGCTTCACCATGCTTTCCATATCTCTTATATTTGCTTCTATTGAAAATGTAAAGCTCTCTGCCCCCTTTTCCATTAGCATTTGGGCCGAAAAGGTGTTGACGATATTAAAAAACTGCCCGCAGTGAAGCTTAAGTCCGGTCTTTTCCTTAAAGAAATAGAAACTTCCCGGATTGTTTACGCATACCCCGTCAAATATTTCTTCATACAGTTTAAGATTTTGCTCCAAAAGCTTATAATCTGCCCTTGTTAAAATACTTGGAATCCATAAATATTTTTCTTCAACCTCGATACCTTTAACTTCTTCCAAATTTAAATCATAAGGAACATACAAGCGGCTTACCTTTTCTTTATCTGCATATTTTAATTCATCAGGACCGTTAATCTTAAGGCTTAGTTTTGGATGTTTCCTTTCTTTGTTTTTCAAAGCAAAAATATCCTTGTAAGCAAAGGGGCCAACCTTCCTTCTGTCATAAAACTTGCCGCATTTTTCGTAAAGAATTTCCGTGGCATCCCGCCTTAATTGGTTCAAAGTGCTTTTTCGTATAAAAACACCTTCGTCTTTTTCAATCTTTAATTCATTCAATTCATATATGGTAGATCCCAGCTTTGACAGCTGGTCTTTGATTATTTCATCCCTGATAAAATTTCTGATGCTGAATTCACAGGCTTCCTTGCTTTCTACCTCTATTATATTGTTGCCGTAGAAAAGCTTGAGAATAGCCGGTCTCCCAATTCTTAACTCAATGCTGAAATTTATTTTGTTCCTCCTGTGCTTTGAGTATTCCTTGGCCTTATCCTTGACTTCTTCTTCAATTTCCTCGATGTTTTCTCCCTTTTCGCCGGAGCTTAATCCCGCATACATGCCATCATCTTTTGAAGGCTTTAAGTATCCGTTCGTGTACCCCCTGCTGAAAGTTGCCATGGCTCTTTCTTTTAAATATTCCGTATCCGTTTTCACGCCGGCCAGATAATTATCGATTATCTGCCTGTAGTATTCCACCACTGCCGCCGTATATGCGGGGCCTTTCATCCGGCCTTCAATTTTAAAGGTTTTTATTCCTGCTTCAATCAGTTCATATATGCTTTCCCCTGCAATAAAATCTTTTAAACTCAGGAGGGGAACCTTGCTATAGTCCTCAATTTCGGCTTTACTTTCCTTGTCGTAGAAACTGTAGCTCAGCCTGCAGGGCTGGGCGCATTTGCCCCGGTTGCCGCTCCTCCCTCCCAGGAAACTTGACATATAGCATTGTCCCGAATAGGATGTGCAGAGAGCTCCATGGATGAATACTTCCAAATCGGTCCCGGTATTTTCGGCGGCCTCCCTGAGTTCTTGTACTGACAGTTCCCTCGCCATAATTACTTTTTTTACGTTTTGGGCTTCAAAAAACTTAACCCCGTATTCATCATATACTACTGCCTGGGTGCTTATGTTTACCGGAAAATCCGGCAGATATGTCTTCACTGAATGCAGGAAGCCTAAATCTTGAACAATCAATGCATCCACATCATTTTCATACAAAAAAGCTGCATAGTTTAATGCATCGGTGATTTCAATATCTTTCAAGATTGTATTCATGGTAACATATACTTTTACCCCTTTATTATGGGCATACTTGACTAGGTGCTTCATTTCCTCGTCATCGAAATTCCGGGCATAATTCCTTGCGTTAAAAAGCTTTCCGCCTAAATATACCGAATCTGCTCCGCTGTTTACCGCGGCATAGAAGGATTCAAGACTTCCAGCCGGTGCCAACAATTCTACTTTCATAGCTTCTCCTGTTTAAAAAAGAACGCACAAGCGTTCGTATAAGGTATGGGGACACACCTTCTTCGGAAAGTCAAGGGGTAAGTCAGAAGGAATGTCCCCAATGATCACTTTGCTGTTGCTTCTTCCAAAAGCTCCATAAGCTCTGCATTTTCCTTTTTCAGCCGGTCGATTTCCAACCGGCTCTGGAAATTCTCCGCTTCCTTTTTGCTCAGCTTTTCCTGCAGTTGGTTTATGCTGCTAATAATGCTTTCTTTGTCGCTGTTCACCATTAGAAGCTCTTCTAAATATCTTTCCTTCTCATCATTAACTGATTCAAACTTTACTTTTAATACTTCCACGTTGTTCTTCAATTCGTTTATTAATTTGTCCTTGGCAGCTAATGCTTCTACCGTTTCCTTAAGCTTGTTCTGCAGCAAATCGATTTTATTTATCAGGTTGTCTATATCCTTATCTTTGGAGCCGGTCAGTGATTTGTCCTCAAGAGCGCTCTTGAGTTCTTGGACGGTTTTATCAAGCTTGATTATTTCCTGCTCCTTCTCGTTAAGCCTTAACTGAAGTTTTGAAATTCTTCCGTTTAAGCTGGCCTTGGTATTATTCATAAAGTTAATTTCTTTTGTAAAGTTTTCTCTTTCCTTGGATAACTCTTCATTTTCTTCCCTTAACTCTTCATTCTTTAATTTTAATTCATTTATGAGCATTTCACTCTTCAAGAGCTGCTGTTCCTGGTCACTTACTTTTTCCTGGAGTTTTGAAATCTGTGAATTCAAGAATTCCCTGTCATTGTCCCTTGCCAGGAGTTTTTCCTTAATTCTTTCCTTTTCAATTACTGCATCCGCAGCCTTGTTTACGGCTTCGTCTCTTTCCTTGTCGGAGGTTTCTTTTGCATCCTTTAAAGCCTGAATTTCTTCATATATATCTTTTTTGTATTCTATGAATTCATCCGTTAGCTTTAAGAACCTATCCACAATTACAAAGGATGACAGAATCAATTTGTCTATATCGTTAAAACGCTTGTTTTGATTAGCTATAATATTTATTTGATCGTTTAAAACAGACTCGATTTTTTTTACGTATTCGGGACTTTCATCAGTTTTTACATTATACTTTTTCTCTCCGATAACTATCTCAACCTTATTCATCTTCAAATCCCCTTCATATTTTGTTAGTGGGCAATACTGTTCAGGTAACTATAATATAAATGAAAATCCTTATATTTTCAATAGTAAATAATGCATTTTCCTGTTAATTTATTAATATTTATTTCCCTGAAGCAGCCTTCAACAAGGCTTCAAACAGTTTTAGAAAGGCCGGATACCCTTCAATCATTATTTCGGGATGCCATTGGACTCCAAGTATAAAGGAGTGATTTACAGACTCTATGGCTTCAATAATGCCGTCCTTTGAAAGTGCCGCAACCTTAAATCCTTGGCCTGTTTCTTTAACAGCCTGGTGGTGGTAGGAATTCACCCTTATTTCTTCCATTTGTAAAATATTGTATAAAGTTGAATCCTTCATTATTCGGACGCTGTGATGGGGATATCTTGCCGATTCAAATTTAGGCATATGACCCCTTGTCCCATCTTTTTGGACATAGATGTCCTGATATAATGACCCTCCAGCGGCTACGTTCATAACCTGGGCCCCCCTGCAGATTCCCAGCATGGGTATGTTTTTTAAGGCAGCCTTTTTAAACAGTTTTATTTCAAACTCATCCCTGGCATGGTCAATTTCCTTCACTTCTCTTATGGGGTCTTCCCCGAATAAGAGGGGGCTTATATCATGCCCTCCGCTGAATAAAAGTCCGTCAACAATTTCCAGATATTCATCGATCAATTCATCTTCTCCCGTAATCGGAAGCATTAGGGGTGTTGCTCCTGATAAGATCAAAGCTTTCAGGTTATATTCGTTAATGCTCTCATAACAATAACCCTGACTTATAATTTTATCGACCGTCACTCCTATTCTTGGCTTCATTTTACCCTCCATTTGATTATATCTGCAGCTATAGAATCTGCATCTAATTTATTTTCTCTTAAAAGCTCATCTATCGAGCCTTGTTTGATGAATTTATCAGGTAAAGCTTTTAAAAGTGCCTCGACATTCTTAGGGAGTATGCTCATAATATTCGCTGCATAAGAGGCATAAATCGGTGCTTCGTCAATTATAACCAATGATTTTGTTTTGTTTACGGACCTTAGTATAAGCTCCCGGTCAAAGGGTTTTATAAACCTTAGATTAATAACCTCTGCATTTATATTGTTTTCTTTTAAGATTTCTCTGATTTTAAGAGCCGTTTCAACCATTTTCCCGGCTGTGGCTATAGTGATATCTTCTCCCTCTTCCACTATGTATCCCTTGCCCAAGTCAATGGACCTGTGGCTGTCTTTGATGTTTTTATTCATGCTTCCTCTGGGATACCTTATGGCAACAGGTCCCTCAAATGACACTGCAAAATCCAGCATATTGCCGAACTCCCTGTAATCAGCCGGAGCAAGCACCGTCATATTGGGAATCATGGTCAAAAACCCTTCATCAAAAACCCCTTGATGGGTTTCTCCGTCATTGCCCACCAAGCCTGCCCTGTCAACGGCAAAAATCACATGAAGGTTTTGAAGTGCCACATCATGGATAATTTGGTCATAAGCCCTTTGGAGGAATGATGAATATATTGCCACAACCGGAACAATCCCTCTGACCGCAAGACCTGCGGCCATAGTCACGGCATGCTGCTCCGCTATGCCTGCATCAAAAATCCGGTTGGGAAACTTCTCCGCAAAAGTTTTAAGCCCGGTCCCGTCGGTCATGGCTGCCGTTATTGCAGCCACATTTTCATTTTTCTCGGCAATTTCGCACATTTTTAATCCGAAATAATCGGAAAATGACTCGGATGAACTTTTCAAGGCTTCTCCGGTATCAATATTGAAGGACGATACACCATGGAATTCATCGGGCCTTTCTTCCGCAAACCTGTAACCCTTACCCTTTTTTGTAATTACATGCATCAGGATGGGACCCTCTAAATTTCTTGCAGTTTCCAGGTGTTCAATGATTTCGCTTATATTGTGGCCGTCCACGGGTCCCATGTATGTAAGTCCCAGCTCTTCAAAAAGCATTCCGGGAACAACTATCTGCTTAATACCATCCTTTGCCCTCTTCAAGACCGACTTAATCTGCTTGCCCACAGGAATCCTGCTTAAGAGTTTTTCTACATCCTTCTTGGTTGACAAATATCCCCTGGTGGTCCTTATCCTGCTTAAGTAGCGGGATATTCCGCCAACATTTTTGGATATGGACATTTCATTGTCGTTTAATATTATCAAAAGCTTTGTATTGCTTCTTCCTGCATCATTTAAGGCCTCCAGGGCCATTCCTCCGGTGAGGGCCCCGTCTCCTATCACAGCGATGATTTCATGGTTTTCCTTCTTTAAATCCCTTGCCCTTGCCATACCCATTGCCGCAGATAAGGAAGTGCTGCTGTGGCCCGTATCAAAGACATCATATATGCTTTCATTTCTTTTGGGAAATCCGCTTAAACCCTTATACTGTCTGAGGGACGGCATTTCATTTTTTCTTCCCGTAAGGATTTTATGGGCATATGTCTGGTGTCCCACATCCCATATTATTTTGTCATATGGAGTGTTGAATACCTTGTGCAAGGCTACCGTCAGTTCCACCACTCCTAAGTTTGATGCAAGATGGCCTCCTGTTTTTGAAACGTTTTCTAAAATATATTCTCTCAATTCTTTACACAGAATTTTCAGTTCATCCGTATTAAAATGTTTAAAATCTTCAGGTGTATTTATATTATCCAATAATTTCATTATAACCTCACTAAATAGCTGCCCCTCCATTAATAAGATAAGGGATGCCGCTTGTATACTAAAAGGTCCCGCCGCTCAAAAAGCAGGGGGAGATTTGCCTTCCTTATAATTATATTATGTTTGAATTATTATGTCAAAGCTATTATAGTATTT
>JAAYOE010000008.1 GCA_012520455.1 Tissierellia bacterium | reverse complement strand
TCATAATATTTTTATTAAGCTCTTAATCTTCAAATACTCCTCCGGTATTTGCCGAGGTTACCATCTTTCGGTATCTCTTCAAATACCCGTTGGGTACCGGTTTTTCCAAAGGTACAAACTTTGACCGCCTTTCTGCTATTACCTTTTCATCAACCAAAAGCTCAAGCTTATTATTAGGAATATCGATGCTTATTATATCTCCATCCTCAATAATACCTATCAACCCTCCTGCAGCAGCTTCGGGAGATATGTGACCGATAGAAGCTCCTCTTGATGCTCCCGAAAACCTTCCGTCTGTTATGAGGGCTACGCTTGAGTCAAGTCCCATACCGGCAATTGCAGATGTAGGTGTAAGCATTTCACGCATTCCCGGTCCGCCTTTGGGCCCTTCGTAACGAACAACGACTACATCACCCGGAACAACTTTACCGCCCATTATGGCTGCCATGCACTCTTCTTCACTGTTGTAAACCTTGGCAGGACCCTTGTGAACCATCATTTCTTCTAAAACGGCCCCCTTCTTTACAACCGCTCCGTCCGGTGCTATGTTTCCCCATAATATGGCTAAGCCGCCATCCTTTGAGTATGGATCTTCAAAGCTTCTTATTACAGACTTGTCCTTTATATAGGCATCCTTGATGTTTTCGCCCTGGGTTTTTGCCGTAACAGTCATACAATCGGCTTTCAACAATCCATGATTGTCAAGTTCCTTAAGGACAGCCGGGATTCCTCCTGCCTGCCATAAATCAACCAGACAATCTTCCCCAGCAGGGCTAAGTTTCACCAGATGAGGTGTCGCCTTGCTAATATTGTTGATTTCCTTCAGGTCGATCTTAAGTCCTGCTTCATGTGCTATCGCAGGCAAATGAAGTACCGTGTTTGTTGAGCATCCCAAGGCCATGTCTGCTGTTAAAGCATTATGGAGGGAATCAGGAGTAACAATATCACGAGGACGGATATCTTTTTCCAAAAGCTCCATCACCTTCATACCTGCTTCTTTTGCAAGGCGTATACGGCCAGCATGCACAGCGGGAACAGTGCCGTTTCCGGGCAAGCCCAGCCCGATGACCTCTGTCATGCAATTCATGGAATTAGCAGTAAACATACCTGCACATGAGCCGCAGCCGGGACATGAATAAAGCTCTATTTCCTTCATCTGGTCATCACTCATCTTTTTTGCCCCTGCTGCTCCCACAGCTTCAAATGCACTTGTAACAGTAAGTTTTTTACCCTCATAATATCCGGGCATCATGGGGCCGCCGCTTACAAAAATACTTGGAATATTAAGCCTTAATGCTGCCATAATCATACCGGGAACTATTTTATCACAGTTAGGAACAAAAACAAGGGCGTCAAAGGGATGGGCCATTGCCATTATTTCAACTGAATCCGCGATATGTTCACGGCTTATCAGGGAGTACCTCATACCTTCGTGTCCCATTGCAATACCATCGCATACGCCTATTGCAGGAAATACAAAGGGTGTTCCCCCTGCCATCCTTACTCCGGCCTTAACAGCCTCCACAATGTCATCCAGGTGTAAATGTCCCGGAATTATATCATTCTGAGCATTTACGATACCAACCATGGGCTGGTTGATTTCTTTTTCCGTGAGTCCTAATGCGTTAAACAAGGATCTGTGAGCAATCCTCTCCACGCCTTTTTTCATCTGATCGCTTCTCATAAATATCCCTCCAAAAATACTTTTTTAACAAACATTATGATTCCAGACCTCCTCGAGTTGTATGACGTCTTATCTCTAAAAAAAACGATTGCAACCGCTTTTTTATGAAAATGTTTTAATTATATTAACATTGAACTCAAAAAAAGTCAATATTATATAGAAATATTTCAAAATTTTAACAGGAGTGGTACTACCTCTTTTCTTGTATTATGTTAATTATTGTGCTATAATAATTGAGTAAACTTTCATAAGGGAGAAAATTATGGAAAAGAGTTTTATTCCTGTTTCGGAAATTATTGCAAACCAAATAAGTGATATGATTTTTATAGAAAAAAAATACAGGCCTATGGATAAAATCCCCAATGAAAAAATGCTGGCAGAAGAATTAGGTGTAAGCAGGACAACAATAAGAGAAGCCGTAAAGATGTTAGTTGCAAATGATGTCTTGACAATACAAAGAGGGCGGGGTACATTCGTCACGGCCAATCCGGATAAGAGAAATGACCCTTTTGGCATTTCATATTTAAAGGATAAAAAAAATCTTGTCCTCAACTGGTTTGAAATGCGGTTGATACTTGAGCCTGCAAGTGTTAGGCTTGTGGCGGAGCGTGCAAGCGATGAAGAAATTAAAGAAATAGTGAGGTATGAAAGGGAAACTGCCCAGCTTATCAAAGAGGGAAAACCTTATTTGGAGGCAGACAAGAAATTTCATTCAGCAATAGCCAAAGCAACCCACAATAAGGTAATTGAGCTTATGCTGCCTGCTATTGAAGCGGCAGTAAGGGATGCTATTATAACTGCAGCATATGTCGGTACAGATAAACTTTCTGCGGAAAACGCCCTTGTAAATCACCGGCTTATTGCGGGTTTTCTCGAAAAAAGAGATGCTGACGGGGCTGCTCTTGCCATGTACTGTCATATTAAGAGAGGAATTACGGATTTGGAATCTTAACTCAATACCAAAAATAAATTCTGAGGTTTCCCTCAGAATTTGTTTTTATAACTTGCTCAATTTATATATGTCTCTCCTCAAATGCTTTAAGAGGGGGAGTTCATTTCTTACCTTTTTTAGGTAGTCAAGGTCAATTTCCTCTATGATGTAACCTTCCTTTTCATCCATTCTGTTTATCACATTGCCCCAGGGCGATACCACTATTGAATTTCCATAAGAGTGATAAGAAGCTTTTAAATCTCTGGCAGGAGCGACGCCTATTGTGTATACCTGGTTGTCGAGAGCCCTTCCTCTGAAATTTAACTCCCAGTGGGCAGGACCGGTGGTCATGTTAAAGGCAGCAGGGAAAATAATGACTTCTGCTCCTTCTAAAACCATGAGCCTGCTTAATTCAGGAAATCTTATGTCATAGCATATCCCTAAACCGATTCTGCAAAATTCAGTATCAAAAACCGTCACATCCTTGCCGGGGGTTAGAACATCCGATTCTTTGAAGTATTGACCGCCTTCCACATCAATATCAAATAAGTGCATCTTCCTGTGCTTAGCGATTTTTTCGCCCTTTCTGTCAAAAACGTAGGATGTATTGTAAACATGATTTCCCTCCAATTCGGGCATTGAACCTGCAACCACATAAATGCCGGATTCTTTTGCCGCCTTGCTCATACTTTCAAAGCAATAACCGCCTTCCGGCTCGCCATATTCTCTGAAATATGAATTATCATAAGGACAGTTAAACATTTCGGGAAAAACCGC